>CAZFPG010000026.1:0-17066 GCA_964521055.1 uncultured Marinobacter sp. | reverse complement strand
GAAACCAGTTTCGAAAAGCTTGCGGGGGATGTACAGGTACTGTCCGACGACGACCGGGACTATCGCTTTTACAACATCAATATCGGAATGAACGTGTTGCCGGGTGAAGCCTTCCTGACAGATAGCTACGCCTTCAACACCAACTTCTACCTGATTGCTGGTGCCGGTGCCACGGACTTCGCCGGCGATACGCGCTTTACTGCCAATGTGGGCGCGGGCTACCAGGTGTTGCTGACGGACAGCCTGGCTATTGCGCTTTCCGTGCGTGAACACTTCTACCGGATAGATGTGCTGGGTGAGGAGAAAACCTCCCTCAACACCGAGGTCAGTGCCGGCCTCTCGGTCTTTTTCTGAACAACAGGAGTCACTTATGACCAGACACGTTTTCCGATGGGCCCTGGCCATGGCCCTCGCCCTCGGTGTTACACATGTACAGGCGGAGGAAATGAATACGCCAGCCCCGGATTTCACCCTCAAAAGCCGCCAGGGAGAGAATCTGCGGCTTCAGGATTTCCGGGGTGAAGTGGTCATGCTGAACTTCTGGGCATCCTGGTGTGGCCCCTGCCGACAGGAAATGCCCCTGATGGATGACATCTATACCCGGTACAAGGATCTTGGCTTCACCATTCTGGCGGTGAACGTGGATGAGAACGCCGATGAGGCACACCGCTTTCTGGACAAGGTTCCTGTCAGCTATCCCATCCTCTACGACCCGGAGAGTGACGTGAGCGAGAAGTACGAAGTCCAGGCCATGCCTACCACGGTCATGATCGACCGTGACGGCAACGCCCGGTTCCTCCATCACGGCTACCAGCCCGGTTACGAGGACGACTATGAAAAGCAGGTGCGCCAACTGGTGCGGGAATAGCCATGGGGCAGGTGACACAATGAGGTACGGGAAGGTACTGGCAGCAGCTATGGTTCTGGCCATGATGGCCATGGGTACGGCCGGATGCAGTGATATCAAACCCTGGGTAAAGCCCTATGAGCGCGACAAGCTGGCGGACCCGGTCATGAGCCTGAGCCGACACGGCAAGGCGGATTCCTACATGCATCATGTTTACCAGGCGCGGGAATCCGCCCGGGGTTCGGAAGGTGGCTCCGGAGGTGGCTGTGGCTGTAACTGATCGTTCCAGGAACTGGCTGGCTGCGGTAAAAGGCCTTTTCGGCTGGTTGCTGTTAGTGCAGGTTGCCGGTGCCGCCACTTTGCCGGAAGACAACGTCGATGTTCTGTACCACCGCTATGACGGTGGTGGCATGGTGATTGACGGGCCCTCAGTGCTGGTGCGTAAGAGCGCCGGTCCGCAGGTGTCTGTTTCCGGCCAGTACTACGTGGATATGGTTTCAGCAGCCTCCGTGGACGTTCTGGCAACGGCCAGCGAATACACCGAGGAGCGCACCGAATACACGGTAGGGGTGGACTACCTGCATGAGGATTCAATCCTCAGCCTGGGCTATACCAACAGTTCGGAAAACGATTACGAAGCCAATACGGTGTACTTTTCCGTAAGCCAGGAGTTCTTCGGTGGCATGTCCACGGTCACCATGGGGTATGCCCGGGGCTGGGACGATGTGGGTATTGCCGGAAACGATTCGTTCAGCGAAGAGGCGGATCGCCAGAATTACCAGTTGGGGCTAAGCCAGGTGCTTACCCGTAACAGCCTGATGGGCGTGGATCTCGAAGTGGTCACCGACGAGGGGTTCCTGCAGAACCCATACCGGCAGAACCGTTTCATAAACCCCGATGACCCCACCGGTTTCCTCTACCAGCCTGAACGCTATCCGGAAACACGCACCAGTTTTTCGGTGGCGGCCCGGGCGCTTTACTACCTGCCGTACAGGGCATCCATCCGCGGCGAATACCGTTATTTCACCGACAGTTGGGATATTAACGCACAGACCTTCGAACTGGCCTACGTGCATGCCCTGAATCCTCGTTGGACACTGGAAGGACGGGCTCGCTACTACACCCAGAATGAAGCTGAGTTCTACAGTGACCTGTTCGCTTTCGAGAACTCCCGGACACACCTGGCGCGGGACAAGGAAATGAGCTCTTTTTCCGGTACAACCCTGGGTGGTGGCGTGGTGTACGAGTGGAAGCAGACCTCACTGCCCGGAATCCAGCGCTTGCAGGCCAACCTGTTGGTGGACTGGCTCGATTTCAGCTATGACAACTTCCGGGATGTGACAGCTTCTGGCGAATTTCTCCCGGGGGAAGAGCCACTCTATTCGTTTGATGCCTTTGTGACCCGGGCATCGCTGATTCTTGAATACTGACTGGTCGGGACGACTCATGATGATGACCCTGCGTAAGACACTCCTGCTCTCTGTTGCCCTTCTGATTCTGCCTGGCGGCGTGCTGCCGGCCCTGGCACAGGAAGACGTGAAAGCGGACGAAGAAGATTCAGTGGCCATGAGCATTGAGGAACTGAAAAAACAGGTAATCGGGCTGAATCGTGACCTCTTCATTCTGGAGGAAGATCTGCTGTTCCCGGCGAGCACCCAGTTTGCAGTATTCCTTAGCCTGGATACCGGTAAATTTCTCAAGCTCGATTCCGTGAAGCTCAAGGTGAATGACGACACCGTGGCGGCACATCTGTATACCGCGCGTCAGGTAAAGGCACTCCAGCGTGGCGGGATGCAACGGCTTCATATAGGCAACCTGAAAACCGGCAGCCACGAAGTCACCGTGTTTGTGGAAGGCATCGGGCCGGACAACCGTCCCTATAAACAGGCAGCCACCCTGGATTTTGACAAGGGTACCGACACCGCAGCACTGGAGGTCCGGATTCGCGACCGCTCGTCGAACTATCAGCCGGAAGTGGCCATTGTTGAGTGGGAGTGACTGGTTCCGTGGCTAAGGGTTATCTCATGGGCAAAACCGGTTCAACAGCAACGGCGCTTCTGGTTGCCGGTATGTTGCTGGCCAGTGCAGTCCTGGCAGCCGATGAACCGCCGGGGCGGGTCAGCGACACCGGATACGGCATGGCGCTCTACGAGTATTACCAGGGCAATGCCTTTGACGCTTTGGCACGGCTGAACGTTGCCAGAGAGGAGGGAGGCATTGATGGCCACGGGGATCACCCTGCACTTGTGGAGGGCGGGTTGATGCTTGCCTATGGCATGACTCGAGAGGCCCGAACGCTGTTCGAGAACCTCCTGGATGATGCCGATGTGTCTGTTGAGGCCCGTAACCAGGCATGGTTCTACCTGGGCAAGGTGTTCTGGCTGGAGGGCGATAGCCCGGCCGCGCTGGGTGCGCTTGACAGGGTCAACGCCGACAGTCTCGAGCGCAATAACCTGGACCTGTACCACGAGTGGCTCTATCTGAGAGCGCAACTGGCTATGGCGGGTACCGGGGCGGAAGCCAGCGAATCTGTTGAAGACATGATTCAGGCCCTGCCGCCGGGATCACCCTGGCGGGCCTACCTGCAATACAACAGAGCCGTGCGGCTGCTGGCGGGGCAGGAAAGTGACGAGGCGGTGTCGCTGCTCTCCGGACTGGCGTCCCGATTGCAGGAGTGGCCGACCACAGAGCAGGACATTGCCGCGGAAATGTCCGCCCTGGAGGAGCAGGTTCGACTGTCTCTGGGGAGGTTTCATCTGGCGCAGGGTGATTTCCAGGGCGCCATGACAAGCCTTGCTGCCATTCCCCTGGACGGTGTTTTCTCGGATCAGGCCCTGTTTGAATACGCGGTTGCCGCTTCGCGGCAGGAAAATCCCGGCCTGGCCCTGCAGGCACTGGATACCCTGCAGGGTCGCCCGCTGTTCACATCCTGGCTGCAACAGGTTCCCTATGCCCGTGGCTTTATTCTTGAGCAGATGAATCGACGGGAGGACGCACTGCGGGCCTATCGCACTGCGTCAGATCACTATGCTGAACTGGACAGCCGATTGGCGAGAGAGCAACAGCAACTGTCTGAAGCACGTCTGGTAACCGCACTGAGTTTCGTGCGGGAAGGTGAGAGCCAGCCCGCAGCAGACGCATCGGCGCGGCCATTGCCGGGCGAGAAAAACATTATGACCGACGCCTACGGCCGGGTTCGGGTGCAACCAGCGGACTTCAGCCTTGCAGCGCTGCTGGCCACCGAACCTTTCCAGCTTGCCCTGAGAGACCTGCACGAACTCTACCGGCTGCGGGATTCGCTGGCCGGCTGGCAGCAAGAGCTGGAGTCTTTCGAGGTGATGCTTGCAACCCGCAGAGCTCGCAGGGAGGCCCGCATCCGCGAGACCCAGGACTCCCTTGAGGCACTGAATGCCGACCAGTGGCTGGCCCTGCAGGCGGGTTATCGGGCCAGAATCGAAGCAGCCAGCGCCAGGGAAGATGCCTGGTTCTTCATGACGCGGAAGCAGCGGGCACTGGCCAGCCAGATCGACGAAATTGAAGCCAGACTGGCCGGCTTGCCCGACGATGCATCAACCCGCAAGCAACGCCAGACCTTCGCACGTATGAAGGCCCGCTTCCTGTGGCAGGTTGAGGATGACTATCCGGTCAATCGCTGGGCCGCCGTCAGCCAGTTGCAGGGCCTTGACCGGGAGTTGGAGTCGTTTGTCGGCCAGCGCCAGTTCATCGAGCAGGAAATGGCATCGGACGATCTTATGCGGGAATTTGCCAATCGCATTGATGAACAGCATAACCGCTTGAGAAAAGTAAGCGACGACCTTGAACGGGTGCTGGAACAGAATCGCGTCAGGTTGCTCGATCAGGTCAGAAATGAGCTGGCAAGCCAGCGCGGGAATGTGGCCGGGTATCTGCGGGTCTCAAGGCACGCCGAGGCGCGCCTGGCAGACGAACTATTTCTCGGCGTTAACGCTGCAATCAGTGGGAGTGAGGCGGGAGGTGGCGATGAATAACGCTGCTCCGCGGATAATGAACCGGGCAGTCCTGATGCTGATAGTGGCGTTGTTGATCAGTGGGTGTCAGTCCATGGATTTCCTGTCTGGTGGTAACGAAGAACGCAAACCGGAACCAGGAACCCTGGGCACTCTGGAACCGGCAGCGCGGCTGGCACCAGGTGATACAGAGACCGAAAATGATGCGGTTTCCCTGGATCATGTAATGGCCAGCTATCAGGCGCTGCTGCCGTTACTGGAAGACCCGGCAAAGCGCGTTGAAGTGAGGCATCGCCTGGCAGACCTGGAATTTCAGCGCGCCGAGAATGAGCTGGCAGAACATGCAGTGGATGATATGGCCGGAGCCATTTCGGCTTACCAGGCACTGCTGGAGGAGTATCCCGGGCGGGAAGGTAACGACGGGATTCTCTATCAGCTCGCCCGCGCCTATGACCTGCGTGGCCTGCAGGAAGCGCATCTTGCCACGCTGAACCGTCTGGTAAACCAGTATCCGGATTCCGAATTCTGGGTGGAAGCCCAGTTCCGCCGTGGAGACCTGCTATTCAGTGAACGCCGTTACAGCGAGGCGAGTGAAGCCTTTGCCATGGTCATAGACGCGGATCCGGCCCGCCGTGACGACCAGTCGTTCCTGGTCAATGCGCACTACATGCGAGGCTGGAGCCAGTTCAAGCAGGGGGCCTATCAGCCGGCACTGACCAGTTACATGGAGGTGCTGGAACTGGTCATGCCCGCGGAACCCACCATGGGTTCGGTGGACCGGGAATACCAGACCCTGATTGAAGACCTTTTCCGGGTCTTTGGCCTGTCGCTCTCCTACCTTGATGGTGCCAGCACTCTCCAGGCCCTGTTTGCGGAATCCGGTGAAAAAACCTGGGAAATTCTGGTGTACAACCGATACAGCGAGCTGCTTCTGGAGCGGGAGCAATACAGCGATGCCGTGGACGTGTACGAACGCTATATCGAAGCCAGGCCATTCAGTCCCTGGGCGCCTCGGTACCACATCCGTATTATCGAAACCCTCACCCTTGCAGGGTTTGACGGCGGGGTTCCGGAGCGCAAGGCGGCATTCATCGATGACTACGGGTATTACAGCAGCTACTGGCACCAGGCGGATGCGGCCACCATCGCCTTCATTGAGGAACAATTGGAAGCTCTGATCCCCGAACTTGCCAATCGCCACTATGCTCTGGCTACCAACAGTGAGGGAGGGGCCACAAGCGAGCATTACATGGCGGCGGCGTCCTATTACGAGGAATTTGCCGACACCTTCCCGGAGCACCCCCGCACCCCGGAGTTGCTGTTCCTGCTGGGGGAGTCAAGGCTGGCGCTGAACCAGTGGCCGGAAGCTATCGCCGCATTCGAACGCGTTGCCTATGATTTTCCTTACCAGGGTGCGCCACCGGAACTTGCAATGGAAGCGGGGTATGCGTCTATTCTGGCGTTCCGCGACTACGAAGCGACCTGGCCCCGGGAACCGGCGGAGACCTATCGCGATTACGCTGAGTTGCAGCAGCTTAACCGACTTCGGTTTGTCAATGCGTTTCCCCAGGATGCCCGTGCGGATGAGGTATTGTTTATTGCTACCAGGCATGAGTTTGACCAGGCCGGGTATGAGCGTGTGGTCGACCTGGCGGATCAGCTGATCGGTAGTGAACCCGGTAACGAACTGCTGGCCGAGGCAATACTGCTGAAAGCTCATAGCCTGTTTGAACTGGGCCGCTACGGCGAATCCGAGGCCGCCTATGAGCAGGCTCTGTTGGCGATGGATGAAACGGATCAACGCCGGTCGGATGTTATCGAGAATCTGGCGGCCTCGGTATTCCGTCAGGCTGAAGCGCTGGCGGACGTCGGTGAGGCCGCCGCCGCGGTCAGTGAATTTTTGCGGGTGGGAGTTGTGGCGCCCACGGCGTCGTTGCGGGCCAACGCGGAATACGATGCCGCGACACTGCTGATGGAGCTGAATCACTGGCAGGATGCCATAGACGTCATGGTTGCCTTCCGCCAACGGTATCCGGAACACGGGCAGATCGATACCTTGCCGGCCAGGCTGGCGCTGGCCTATCGGGAAACCGGGCAGTGGGAGCTGGCGGGGGATGAAGTGAATCGCCTATTTGCCATGGCAGCCACCGAAGACGACCGCCGGGACAATCTGCTGATCGCGGCGGAACTGTACGAACGGGCGGGCAACACCAACAAGGCCATTGATACATGGCGGCGTTATGCCAACACCTATCCGCAACCCCTGGATGTCTATATGGAGGCAGCCCGCAGTCTGTCCCGGCTGTATGAGCAGGCGGGTGACGGTTCGCGCCGCCGGTACTGGCTCGAAAAGCAGATGGAGGCGGTAGACAGCAACCCGGATGAGGCCGATGACCGCATGCGCTATCTGGCGGCAGAGGCGTCCGCCATCCTGGCCCGGGAGTCCCTCGAACGCTACAACGCCATTCGCCTGACATTGCCGCTTGACCGCAGCATGGCCGCGAAAACCGACGCACTGGAAGAGGCGGTTGCCGCCTACCAGAAAACATCGGGCTATGGCGTCTCTTCGTTCTCAACGGAAGCCGGTTATCAGATTGCCCATATCTATGCCCGCCTGGGACAGGATCTGATGGATTCGGAGCGCCCGGAAGGGCTGTCTGAACTGGAGCTGGCCCAGTACGAACTGCTGCTGGAGGAACAGGCCTATCCATTCGAGGACAATGCCATCGAGATTCACGAGCAGAACGCCAGCCGGTCCCGCAATGGCATCTATGACGAATGGGTCCGCGGCAGCTTCGAGGCTCTGAAGACTCTGTTGCCCGGCCGGTACAACAAGCCGGAAGAAACCTCAGGAGCTGTCGATGAGCTGGGATAATACAAGGCGCCGTGGCGCGGCGTTAATGGCCCTGTTGCTGGTGATCATGCTGCTGGCCGGTTGCGCCACGGCCCCCGGGCCGCAAGGTGGGAACGAAGCCTCCGCTGAACAACAGGAGAAAGCCCGCCAGGCAGCCCTTGATCAGGACTTCAGCCGCGCAGTCTCACTGCTCCGGGAAGGGGAAATGGATCGGGCCCGGAAGTTGTTTGAATCCATTCACCAGGCCCACCCGGAACGAACCGGTCCCCTGGCGAACCTGGGTATCATTGCCCGCGAGGGTGGTGAAAATGCTACGGCACGGGATTATTTCGAGAAAGTATTGGAGCGGGACAGAAGCCACGCCGTTGCGTTGAACCATCTGGGGGTTCTGGCCCGGGAAGAAGGCGATTTCGAAACGGCAGAGGCGTTGTACCGCAGGGCGCTGGAGGCAGATCCGTCCCATCTTCCGTCTGTACTGAACCTGGCTATCCTGCTTGATATTTACCTTGGCAGTCCCGGGGAGGCGCTGCCGCTGTATGAACAGTATCAGTCCTCTGTCGATGAGCCCCACCCCAGGCTGAAGGACTGGATTTTTGACGCCAACAGCCGCCTTTAAATGGAGACGTGTTATGGAATCACTACGAAGCACAACTCTTGTTGCCATGGTGTCGATGCTAACCGTTTTGCCTGCGGTTGCGCAGGAGGGCGTGGTCACCATCGAAGGCACGAGAATCCGGGGTGACCAGGAAGTTCCTACGGTGCTTTACCTGGTGCCCTGGAAAGCGCCGTCCGTCCGGTCCCTGACAAGTTCTGATGAACAGCTCATGCTGGAAAGACCCCTTCCGGCCCTCGACCGAACCGAATTCCGACGGCTGGTTTCGTATCACCAGCATTTCCGGGCGCTGCACCCGCTGGAACCGGATTCCTCGCACACCGATCGCAGCGATTAGTGAGAAGCCAGTCACGTTGTATTTGTCGATCAGTGCATAGAAAAACAAACCGCTACAAAGACTTGCGCGAACTTACCCCGAATGAGGTAGTCGCCCCATAGACTAGCTCGTAAACATGGACCATGGAGTGCCCAGAAATGATCGAAACCGCCGTTCGCTTCTTCCAGGAAGGTGGCTTTTTCATGTATCCGATCGCGGTCGTTCTGATCGTCGGACTCATTGTTGCCGCCGAACGCTATATCTACCTGTCCTCCCAGAAAATCACCAATCGCCGGGATTTTAACCGGCTGCACCACATGATCGGAGGTAAAGATCTCAGAGGCGCGCTGAACTATGCCACCGAGTCCGGCAGCGCCATGGCATCCATGATTGGTTTTGGCCTTCAGCGCCTGGCCCGCCGCCAGTCACGCGAGGAAATCGAATACGCCATGGAAGAGGGGCTTCTGGAAGTGATGCCCCGTTTGGAAAAGCGTACTCAATATCTTTCCACCCTCGCCAATATTTCTACGCTGATGGGGCTGCTCGGTACCATTATCGGCCTCATAGCCGCCTTTACGGCAGTAGCCTCCGCGGACCCCTCGCAAAAGGCGAGCCTGCTGTCCCAGAGTATTTCCGTGGCCATGAATACGACGGCCTTTGGCCTGATGTCGGCTATTCCCCTGTTGCTGATCCACTCCGTGCTACAGACCAAAACCAACGAAATTATCGACAGCTTCGAGATGGCTGGCATCAAGGTGCTGAACCTGATCACCGACGGCACAGGCACAAAACCGCAGGCGCCGGCAGCAGCCCGTCCGGCCGATGCAGCAACATCAGCGGCAAAGCCTGCCGGGTCAGTGGCGTAACGGTTCAAACAGGGAGCTAAAGCCATGAGGCGAAAGCATCGTCGGCTTCGCAGTGAAGCAGATCTGGATATAACACCGTTCATGAACCTGATGATCGTACTGGTTCCGGTACTGCTGTTGAACATGGTGTTCGCACATACCAGTGTGCTGGAACTGAATTTTCCGGATGTGGACAGCAGTTCTGCGGAGGAGCAGAAAGAACTCCAGTTGCAGGTGGTGATTTTCGGGGACCAGCTTGTGGTGTCGGATAACCAGGGCGGGGTTATCAAGGCCATCGGGAACCGAGAGGCAGCTTACGATTTCGAAACTCTGGGTAAGGTCATGCAGGAGCTCAAGGGAAAGCTGCCGGACAAGCGCAGTATCATCATCATGCCCTCCACTGATACATCCTATCAGACCCTGGTGTCGGTCATGGATGCCGTGCGTTCCTACAAGGCCGTGGTGGCCGGCGATGTGGTGGACGCCGAACTGTTTCCGGAAATCTCCCTGGGAGATGCGCCGCAGAGGGCAGAACAGTCATGAAAGAATCTGCGAGGGCAAAACGTCTCAAGCGTCATTACCGGCGTGGCAAACAACAGGGCAAGCTGAACCTGGTATCCCTGATGGATATCTTCACCATTCTGGTGTTCTTTCTGATGGTGAATTCGTCATCGGATGTGCAGGTACTTAATCAGGAGAACGCCATCAAACTGCCGGAATCCATTGCAGAACAGCCTCCGGGCGACGTATTGGCACTGACAGTGACGGACAGCGACATTCTGGTGAACGGCCGGGTTGTCCTCAAACGTGAAGCACTGCAGGCGTTCGGTGGTGATGTGGAGCCCGGATTGAAAGAGGAACTGGATTACCAGGCCAGCCGAGCCCGCTCTCCGGCCCCCGAAACCGGCCGGCCGATCACCATCCTTGCTGATCGTGAATTGCCCTACGAACTGTTGAAGAAGATTATGTCCACCTGCGTGGATGCAGGCTACGCCAGTATCTCGCTGGCGGTGAACCAGAAATCAGAGCAGGGAGCCTGATTGTGGCAGAGTATCGTCAGGGGCTGCCCTGGAACCAGGAAGCCGGAGAGCGCCGGCGTCTGTTTGCCGTCGCCAGTCTTGTGGTGCCTGTTTTTCTGGTGGTGGCTGCCTATATCACCTGGATCGAGCTTCCGGAAAGAGACCGGCAGGAGCAGGAGACCTTGCCACCGCAACTTGCAAAACTGATTGTTGAAAAGCAGGAAGCACCACCTCCAGAGTTGAAAACGCAAGAACCCAAGCCTGAATCCGAACCCGAGAAGGCCGAGCCTGAAGAAGAACCGGTCGCTGAACCGGAACCTCAGGTTCAGCCTCCTGCGCCTGAACCGGAACCCCAGGTGGCCGAAAAACCCGAGCCCACGCCCCAGGATGTGGAAAAAGCCCGGGAGAAGGCCCGCAACACGGGCATTCTCGCCATGGGTGACGAGCTTTCGAAACTGAGTGCCCTGGGTAAGTCTGTCAAACTGGACACCCCGGATACAGTGACAGCAGAGCCGATCGCCGGTAAAACCGGCGATACCCTGGCCCGGAAGGCAAATACCGGGCGTAGCTCTGGTGTGGATGAGTCAGGCCTGACCCGCGAAACCCGGGAAGTTGCCCTTGCGGAGAGACAGCAGGCGCAGGTTGAGCAAGCGGAACAGGTAGCCGCACGGGCCAGGGCAGAGGAGCAACAGCAGGAAACCGCTTCCAGTAAGCGCAGCCGCGAAGAGCTGCGACGCACCATGGATGCGAACAAATCTGCGATATACAGCATTTACAACCGCGAATTGCGCCGAAAACCCTCGCTTCAGGGCAGCGTTACACCGGAACTGGTGATCGAGGAAAGCGGTACTGTTTCAAGCTGTTCGGTGGTGGAGTCCACGCTCAACGAGCCGGCACTGGAGAAGAAGATCTGTAACCGGCTGCGCCTGGTGGACTTCGGTGCCCGTCCGGGTGTCGACAGAACCACCATTCGCTATCCGATTGAACTGCTTTCCGGTTGAATGCGAACTTATTTGAAAGCCGGCTATCCGCTTATGTATTCCTGACCTCGATAAACCACTTGGGCTGCATTTCACTGAAATCCGTTCGGATATTGGATGGCAGATAGCTTGCTGAATCCAAAACAAAACCCAGCCCACCTGTACGCTTGAAAACAACCCAATGCCAGAATTTTCTGCCATTTTCCTGATGGTGCTTGATGGACAATAATGCCAAATCAGGCAATGCATCCCACGATTCAAATGGAGTCTCGTCAGCGGACGTCTCGGCGCCCATATGAGACAACATCTTTCTTACGTATTGAGTATCAGACCAAAGCGATTGATCTTCAGCATAAATCCCCAGAGCGTTTGCAGTAGCCTTCATTTCCGAGTACGTCTTTCCCAGAATGTTGGCTACAGAAGCAATGCCGCATCCTGTAGCCTCTTCCTGTATCACGGGCTTCAACACCATATACTCCTTACTGCGTAATGTCGTATTCAGCAGGCTTCATCACAACTGGTTTAGTATCCAGGATTAGTTGACAGATGAGCAACTGTGCTGAGCGGCTGAGGCGCTACTTGGTACTTGATGCGAGACGCACGCCCAAGGTTACAAACATCCCCCCGAGAGCCCGATTCGTCCACAGTGCCACCAGCTGTTTTTTCCTGAAGAACATCCCCAAACGCGATCCAGCTATAACCAAAAGAGGATCTATAAAAGCCGCAATGATAATTATCAGGCACCCATGGAGAAATAATTGAGCACCAGCGGAACCGGCTCCTTCAACAACAAACTGCGGTAAAAAGGCCAGAAAAAATATGGCCACCTTCGGGTTAAGGGCTGCAACTAAAACTCCTTGCCAATAGCTCGAATATCCACTTTTCCTCCCTGGCTCCTCATTCGAGGATGGTGAATCCTCACGCGACATGAGCATCATGAGCCCAAGCCATATCAGATACGCTGCACCCAACCACTTTACAATCGAAAAAGCCACGGCTGATGTGGCAAGAATGGCCGAAAGTCCTGCGGCGGCCATGACCACATGCAGCCCTCCACCTGTCCAGGTGCCAAACATCGCGGCAAAGCCATGTCGACGCCCGTTTCGCAGGGTCTGCCCTAGAATAAACGCACTTTCCGGGCCAGGTGAAAGATTCAGAAGAGTCGCGGCTGACAAAAATGTCATCCAATGAACAAGTGTGTAGTCGAACATTCCAAATATTCTATTATGTGGAGCCTATGTTCCAGTGTAATTGCTCAGTTTGAGGAATGGTATCGGTACTCTTGAGTCCTGCCACCGTATCCGTATGCGGTAGCCCGTACGTCTTGAACGTAAATATAGCTTACCTCATGCAGATCTCCGAGCAACCGGCTGAATGCGTCAAATGCAGCAAAGATGTATTCGACCTTCTCAGCTTTGGTATTTGTCTCGTCTGTGATCTTGATATCGAAGTAGACACTCTTTTTGCCGAGTTCGGATAGGGATTTTCCACCGATGATCCAGTCGTCTGGGTCAACGTAGTCAATGGCGATTGACGTAACCTCGGGTTTCTTCTTGAGGATACGCGTCGTGAGGTCCAACAACAGACTGGAAATGGACTTCGTCATTTCCGGAGATTTTTTCGCGCTTACTTTGACGTTGAGGATGGGCATGCTTGATCTCCTGTAGTTAGCAATGCAACTATATGAACAAAAAACGCTCACTTTAGGGCGGAGCGAACACCGCGAACCTTGGCAACCGTATCGGTAAACATTTCTTGCCCGAGAATTTTTTTAAGTCTTGTCGTCACGACTCGGCTAGCTTCGTCCAGCGCAGCGTGGATCTCGATCGCAGCAGGTGTCGGATACACGATTTGCTCGCGACCATCGTGTTCGGAGCCTATGCGCTGAATGAAGCCCTTCGCCGTGAGACCACCAAGCGCACGTGTTGCGGTTGGTCGCGATATGGCCATGGACTCAGCGATTTCACGCTGAAGCAAACCTGGCGCCTTCAATACCGTACGAAGCATGAATGCTTGAGGCGGTGTCAATCCAAAGGGCGCAAAGGCGTCAGCCCACTCTTTCTCTAGTTGGCGGGCTAAGGCGGTCGTGTTGAAGTAGAGGCAGTGTTCAAACATAGCGGTAGTTTAGCTGCACGTCGTTAGCCATGCAACTATTTAAGCAGAAGAATAACGTTGTGGAGGACACCAATAATTGGCGCTTGAATCAGTGGCTATGCTGCCGCCTGGCCAGCGCTATCGCCAAACTGACCAGAGTGGAGGCAACCAGGGCACCGAGGAAGGGGGCCAGGGTGGGGATGCCACCGGGGAAGCTGGCGGCCTGGAGACCTGCCATCAGGCTGCCACCGGTGACCCAGCCGGGAATGATGGCGCCCGCCAGGCCCGCAAGGCCGCCGAATACCGCTGCTGTGGTGGTCATTCGCTTCCAGAGGCCCATCAGTACCGGTATCACCGCTGTGGCGCAGAGCAGGTCGGCTATCAGGAAAAGCCTCAGCACCGATACGCCCTGAAGCGATACGATCACCACAGGAACCATCAGGATGACCGTAATCCATCGTGCCGAGGTAATGGAGAGCCCCTGTTTTTCGGTTACCGCCAGGGAGGCCAGGGCGTTCTGCAGGGTATCCACCGACGAGGCCACCAGTGTCAGTGCCAGCACCAGGGCAGGGATCGTCAGCCAGGCGGGCGCGTCGGATAGCAGGGCAAAGAAAGGAATGGGGGGCGATCCCAGATCCGCTCCGCTCATGGCGGCGGCAATGCCCAGGGCTCCCACCACGGCAACCACCACGATGGTGATAATGCCCCCGAACAGGGCACCCTGGCGTAACGCGGACGTATCACGGGCGGACCACAGGCGCTGCCAGTAACCCTGGTGAAACAGGTTGGCTGCGGTTACTGCAATGACCAGTGTCAGGGCAACGCCCAGGGCACTGCCGACCGGCGCCGAAGGCGCGTTGGCCGGGTCCAGTTCCGGCAGGCGCTCCATGGCCACGAAACCGACAATCGCAAGTAATCCGATCAACAAAAAGGCCTGCCACTGGTCCGTGACAATGCTGGCTCGCAGCCCACCCCAGGCGGTGTAAATCAACGTGGCAATGGCCACACCCAGCACCGCCACATTGCCGTTGACTCCGGAGAGCATGGAGGTAATGGCACCGATAGCAGTGAGTTCTGCTGTCACGAAACACAGCATGTAAAGCACGGAAATCAGTGACACATAGCGGCGAACAGCGGTGCCATAACAGGCCTGGGCAAACTCGCCGATGCTGCGGCCCTGGGGCAGGTAACGGCGGATGGCCGGGCCGCAGAAGGCAAACACGATAAACGGAAGAGCCGCACCGAGTGCGTAACCTGCCAGAGCAACAGGCCCCACCAGCGCACCGACTTCCGGAGGAGCGAACAATATCCAGCCGCCCATGCCGGATGCCAGGAACGACAATCCCAGAGCCCGGGCACCCTGGCTGTTGCGGGCGGTCACATAGTCGTCCAGGCCGCCATCAGCAAGGCGCGCTCTCAGTCCCAGCCAGGTAAAAAGAATCAGGGCAGCCGCCAGGGCAGCTACGGTGGTATAAAGCATGGTGATCCTCCGCCGGTAGTGGAGCACAGGATACTGACACAGATCTGTCTTGAGTCAATTTTGACAAGCATCAATTGCCTGTCAGGCTTATGCTTTACTGTAGGCTGTATTTATCCGGGGTCGCTCCCCGGTAAGGAAGGTCCTTATGAGTAATCGCAAGTCGGAACTTGAAGCCCTGCGAGCTGATCTGAAGGCGCGCCTGGCCAAGTACGAGGCCCACCAGCATCGCCAGGATGGTGCCCTGGAGAAAGACTTTGAAGAACAGGCAATACAGACCCAGAACGACGAGGTGGTGGATTCACTGGAAACTGAAACCCGTAGCGAACTGGCGCAGATAGAGCATGCCCTGGAACGTCTCGCCAATGGCCTGGGCGACGAATGCGAGGTTTGCGGAGAAGAAATCGACCCGCGGCGGTTACAGGTGCTGCCCTACACCACAGTCTGCGTGAAGTGTGCTGACGACTGACCCGCTTCTATTCCCCCTGGATCTTGCTAAGCAGGTCCTTGGCCAGTTCAATGGCCTCGGACCGGTGGCTGATGTTCTGCTTCTGGTAAAGGCTGCGGATGTGGGTCTTGACGGTTGTTGAAGCCACCTTCAGGTGCTCGGCAATCTGGTCATTGGACAGCCCGGCGTGGATCAGGCTCAGTATCTGCCATTCCCGGCGGGTGAGCGGTGATGTGCGGATCAGCTCCGGCACATCGGGGCGATCAATAATGTCCTGGATGATGGCTTCATCCAGCGAGATACGAATGGCGCGGCTGAAGTCCCGTTGTTGCTGGGCGAGCTGAATCAGACGCTCGGCGCGCTGCAACTCCATGCCGTCGATGGCCTCTTCATTGATCAAGGCTTTGAGGATCACAATCAGCACTTTGCCCATGCGCAGGAAACTGCCAACAGCGCCGGTGGTGCTGGCCAGCTGGAGCGCCGTCTCCATGTGCCTGAGGGCGTTCTCACGATCATCGGTATTCCAGTACAGCAGTGCCAGCGCAATGTGATTGCGGTTCAGGTCCGTTTTCAGCCCGACCTGCTCGGCAACCGTCTGCAGCCCGGACAGTAACGGCTGTGCCTTGCTGTAAAGGCCGAGGCTCATATAGGCGCGGGCACGGTTACGGCCGTTGCACTGGTTGAAATGGTTGGTGGCCGTATCGGGGTCAACCGGTGGTGCAATGGTTAGCCAGCGCTGAATGGCTTCGTGGTCTTTCACCGCATCCCAGTAAGCCAGCATGGTGGCGTGGGCATTGGCAACCCAGTCCAGGTGATAGTCACCGGAGGCCAGCATTTTCTGGATCTTGGCAATGTAGTCGGCACAAAGGCTCTGGCGGCCACGGGCGTGGGCTACCTTGGCCAGTGATGTATAGCTCTGCACGTACCAGCGTTCGCCCTGTGCTTCCAGGATTTCGATGCCCTGAAGGGCACAGCGCTCGGCGTTTTCCAGATGGTGCCACTCCCACATGATCTGGCTGCGAATCCGGAAAAGGAACTCCAGAATCGGAAGGTGGTTGAGGTTATTCTCCTCCGCGTACTGGAAACCGCGTTCCTGGATATTGTAGGCCTTTTGCTGCAATCCCATGGCCACACTGATTTCGGACTGCTGGCACAGGGCCCAGATCACATTCTGGTGGGCCTGATGGGCACGGGCCAGGTGCTCGGTTTCCTGCATGCGGGCCAGGGCTTCCTCGAGATGACCCTGGACGAACAGCGCCTCGCCGATAACGGAAGCGGCCGCAACGCGGGACGTGGGAAGATAGCGGGCCTCCTGGTCTATGGCCTCCCTGGCCAGCGCCAGTGCCCGCTCGCCATCACCATAGTTCATCGCCACCTGGGCGCGGATAGCACTGAACTCGCCGTGTACCGCGCGCTGTGTATCTTCTGTCATGGATGCCGCCAGCCGGCATTCGGCGGCTGACAGCCAGTTCTCCACCTCATCAAACTGGTACTGTCCCTGGGCCACCCAGGCCCGCAGCAGGGTCAGGGTCGGGTCCTGGGCGATGATGTCCTGGGGCAGGGCGTCGAGGCATCGTTGCAGCAGGA
>CAZFPG010000025.1:13806-17202 GCA_964521055.1 uncultured Marinobacter sp. | reverse complement strand
CCGGAAGAGCCCTTCGGAGCGGAGGGCCTGGACCAGGGCGGAGACGTTCGCGCTGCGCTGGAAGAGGTAGAAGTGCCAGCTTTCTCGATGGCCTTGCCCAGCTGGACCACCTGGTCCCAGGTCTGCCCGCCTTCCACCAGGTCCAGCATCGACAGGCGATAGATAATGATGAACTCGGGGCCAACCGCTTCCCGCATGCGGCGGACAATTTCCACCGGCAGCTGCATACGGTTCTCGAACGGCCCACCCCACTTGTCGGTGCGTTTGTTGGTGCGCTCACACAGGAACTGGTTGATGAAATAGCCTTCGGAGCCCATTACCTCGACGCCGTCGTAGCGCGCCAGCTTGGCCAGCCTGGCCGCACTGACGAAATCGTTGATCTGTTTGTCCACGCCCCTGGTGGACAGGGCCCGCGCCTTGAAAGGCGTGATCGGCGCCTTGGTGGCCGACGCCGAGACGCTGAAGGGCTGGTAGCCGTAGCGACCGGCATGAAGTAGCTGCAGACAGATCTTGCCGCCAGCCTCATGGACTTCGTTGGTGACATGGCGATGGAGAATTGCGGTGCCACGGTGGTTCATGGTGGACGCCAGGGGTGAAAGCTGGCCGACAAAGTTGGGAGAGAAGCCACCGGTAACCATCAGCCCAACGCCGCCTTCGGCACGCTCGGCGAAATAACGGGCAAGTTTGTGGATGTTCCAGAAGCGGTCTTCCAGGCCCGTGTGCATGGACCCCATCAGCACTCGGTTTTTCAGCTCGGTGAAGCCCAGATCCAGGGGCTTGAGCAGATTCGGGTAGGCTTGGGCCATGTGATTTCTCGTTCTCGCTATTGGTTGTTCACGGGCGTTTTCATCAGCAGGCAACATGGTAGCATAGCGGCCTACGACTAATGTATGACACGGAACCGACACTATGAGCGCAAGCGATTCTGAACGGGTACTGATCGATATCGAGGACGGAATTGCAACCGTCACCCTCAATCGACCGGAAAAATACAACGGCCTGGACATGCCCATGTTTGAAGCCATTACCCGCGCCGCCAGAACCCTGAAGAAAGACCGCAGTGTCCGTGCCATTATTCTTCGAGGTGCCGGAGAAGCATTCTGCTCCGGGCTGGACGTCAAGACCGTGTCGAAAAACCCGGTGAATTTCCTGAAGCTGCTGATAAAGCCTGGACGCAAGATCAGCAACCTGGCCCAGGACGTAGGCTATTTGTGGCGGGACGTGCCTGCACCGGTCATTGCCGTTACCCATGGCTACTGCTTTGGCGGCGGTTTCCAGGTGGCACTTGGTGCGGATTTCCGGTTCTCCACCGCTGACTGCGAGTTTTCCATTATGGAAAGCAAGTGGGGCCTGATCCCGGACATGAGCCTGACCGTCACCCTGCGGGAACTGGTTCCCATTGACGTCGCCAAGGAACTGACCATGACCGCACGAAGGTTCAACGGCACGGATGCGAAAACCATGGGCCTGGTGAGCCGCGTGTGTGACGATCCCATGGCCGACGCCCTGGCGTTTGCCCGTGAACTCTCTACGCGCTCGCCTGATGCCGTGGCAGCCAGCAAGCTGCTGTTCAATCGCAGCTGGAACGCCACCGACAGGGTAGCCCTGGACTGGGAAACCAGATTACAGAAGAAAGTGCTGGGCCGTGCAAACCAGCGCATCGCCGTGGCGCGGAACTCCGGCTCTCCGGAAAAACCCTACCAGGACCGCCGTGATTTTTGAGCGCCAACAATGTTAGCGTGATTCTTCGCTGGTCCGACTACCCTGCAAAACCGTATGTAGACGTCTACTCTTGTACTTTGACGGCCTGTAACCTGTCTTGCCTTTAATCAAGGGGTCGGATAGGCTCTCAGGCGTTTGAATACAGGGTAATGGCTGACATTCCCTGTGGATCCGCCTCCCTCCCCGGAGCGATCCAGCCGACTTTCACGGGCCTGACTGGAGCGCAATCTAAACATGCTACTGGCTGTGTTATCAGGGTTTCTGCTGGCAATTGTGGCACCGGCACTGCACCGTATCAGCGGCAGGTACATTGGCTGGGTACTGGCCATACTCCCCGCCAGCCTCACGGCGTACTTTGCCAGCCTGATTCCGGATGTCCAGGCCAATGGCTCGCTGGTGCTGGAATACGCCTGGTTGCCGGGGCTGGGAATCAACCTGAACTTCCTGGTTGACGGTCTCTCCCTGGTATTCGCCCTGCTCATCAGCGGAATCGGTACCTTTATCCTGATTTATGCCGGGTCGTACCTGGCCGGCCACAAGTACCTGGCGCGATTCTTTGTCACCATGTTGTCCTTCATGGCGTCGATGCTGGGGCTGGTACTATCAGACAATCTGGTCACCCTGTTCGTGTTCTGGGAACTGACCAGCATCACCTCGTACATGCTGATCGGCTTTAACCACGAAGATGTGGAAGCCCGCAAATGTGCCCTCCAGGGTCTCTTTGTCACCGTAGCCGGCGGCCTGGCGCTGATGGCGGGCCTGGTGCTTCTGGCCATCATGAGTGGCAGCTATTCGCTGTCTGAAATTCTGTCATCAGACATGGCCCTGCACGAGCATGCCTTCTATACCGCCGCGGTTATCTGCATCCTGGCGGGTACCTTCACCAAGTCGGCGCAGGTTCCGTTTCATTTCTGGCTGCCCAATGCCATGGCGGCACCCACGCCGGTTTCCGCCTTCCTGCACTCCGCTACCATGGTCAAGGCCGGCGTTTACCTGATGGCGCGACTGAACCCGTCCCTGGGGGAAGGTGAACTCTGGAGCCAGGCCCTGATGCTGTTCGGTGCCGCCACCATGTTTACCGGCGCCTACCTGGCGTTCAGCAGCACCGGTATCAAGAAAGTACTGGCCTACTCCACCATTATGGCCCTGGGTACACTGACCATGTTGATTGGCGTGGGCACCGAACTGGCCCTCACCGCCTTTATCTGCTTCCTGGTAGCCCACTCCCTCTACAAGGGTGCGCTGTTCATGATTGCCGGCGCCCTTGACCATGAAACCGGCACAAAGGACATCACCCTCATGGGCGGCCTGAAAAAGTCCATGCCGGTAACGGCGGCGATTGCGTGTCTGGCGGCTTTGTCACTGGCGGGCCTGCCACCGCTGTTCGGGTTTATTGCCAAGGAGCTGCTGTTCGAGTCGCTGCTGGACTCACCGCTCTGGGCTGCAGGCCTGACCACAGCAGCTGTTGCCGCCGCGGTGCTGATTGTCGGCGTTGCCGGCCTGGTGGCCATCAAACCATTCTTCGGCAAGGTGAGAAACACGCCCAAATCACCCCATGAGGCACCTTTTGGCATGCTGGTGGGTCCGGCTGTGCTGTCTCTGATTGCCCTGGTGTTCGGCCTGGCTCCCTTCCTGCCCGAAGGCGCCCTGCTTCAGTCCGCGGTGGGAAGTGTC
>CAZFPG010000025.1:0-13796 GCA_964521055.1 uncultured Marinobacter sp. | reverse complement strand
CGTACCACTGATACTGTCAGTCGGCAGCCTGGCACTGGGTCTTAGCCTGCTGTCCGGCTGGAACCGGTTACAACCTCCCATCTACGCCATCAACACCTCAGCCGCTCGATTCGGGCCCGAAGCCGGTTACTTCCGCTTCATGGAGGGCATCACCATTGTGGCAGCCTGGCAGACCCGGGTGCTGCAGAACGGTGTCCTCGGCCTGTACCTGCTGCTGCTGGTGGCGGTAACCTTTGGTCTCACCGGTTACACCCTGCTGACCCATCATGGCATCAACCTGACCCTGGATCTGACCGACAGCCACTTCTACGAGTGGGGCATTGCATTGCTGCTGATCGTTGCCGCCGTTTTTGCCAGTGCGACCCACTCCCGTCTGGGCTCGGTTGCCTCCATGGGCGTGCTCGGCTTTGGTGTTGCCCTGACCTTTATCCTGTTCAGTGCACCGGACCTGGGTATCACCCAGTTGCTGGTGGAAACGCTGACGGTGATTCTGCTGGTGCTGGTGCTGTTCAAGTTGCCGGAATTCGTCAATCTGTCGTCGCCATTCGAGCGCTACCGCGACCTGGCAGTAGCCACCTTTGCCGGAGTAATCATGACGCTGCTGATCCTGGCCGCCCTGGATGTACAGTACTTCGAAAGCATCTCAAGCTACTACATCGAAAACAGCGCCCCGCTGGCCTATGGCCGCAACATCGTCAACGTGATCCTGGTGGATTTCCGGGCACTGGATACCCTGGGTGAGATCTTCGTACTGTCCCTGGCCGCGCTGGGCGTGCTGTCGATGATCAAACTGAAAGCGGAGGATCAGCACAAGCCATGAAATCCAATACCCTGATTCTGCACACCGCCGCCCTGTTCATCATGCCGCTGCAGTTGATGTTCTCGGTATTTCTGCTGTTCCGGGGGCACGATGAGCCGGGCGGGGGCTTCATCGGCGGGCTGGTTGCCTCCGGCGCCTTTGTCCTTTACGCCTTCGCATTCGGGTCGGAAGCTACGCGGCGGATCCTCCGGGTAGCGCCAAGGGACCTGTTGGCTGCGGGCCTGCTGTTTGCAATCGCTTCGACCATTCCGGCATTTCTGGCCGGCCAGCCAATGCTGACAGCACACTGGTGGGAATTGCCATTGCCGGGCGACAGTTACCTCAAACTGTCGACGCCGTTGATTTTTGATATCGGTGTTTACGCCGCCGTTCTGGGCACCATCATGACGTTTGTCATCAACCTGATGGAGTCGGAAGAATGAAGCGGATCTTCGAATCTCACCCCGTCAACCTGGAAGGAGGGCCGTTATGGAAAGCCTGATGGCTTACGTCGTCGGCATCCTGTTCGCGGCGGCGATCTATATGATGCTGCGCCGCTCCATCGTCAAGCTGGTTATTGGTCTGATGATTCTGAGCAACGCCGCCAACCTGCTCATTTTTGTGGTATCGGGCATGACCCGGGGTGCTCCCCCCCTGCTCCCCGAGGGGGCAGAGGCACCAGCAGGTGCGATTGCCGACCCGTTGCCCCAGGCGCTGATACTCACCGCCATTGTTATCGCCTTCGGCGTTCTGGCCTTCGCCGTAGTTCTCATACGCCGTGCGTATGAAGTAGTGGGAACCGACGACCTTGACCAGATGAAGGATACGGACACTTGAACCCGGAACTTGCTTTACCGATTCTAATTCCGCTGATTTCTGGCGCCCTATCCGTCGCGTTATGGCGCTCGGTTCGCTATCAGCGCATCCTCGCGGTGGTGGCCACCGTTCTGTTGCTGGGGGCCAGCGTCTGGCTGTTACGCTCCACCATGGAAGCGGGTTTCCTGGTCATGGAAATGGGCAGCTGGCCGGCGCCGTTCAGTATCGTGTTTGTATCTGACATGCTCAGCGCCATCATGATTGTGCTGACGGGCATTATTGGCCTTGCCATAGCCATCTATTCACTGGCATCCACTCCCAAGGGGCATGAAAAGTTCGGCTATTACCCACTGATGCACCTGCTGTTGGCAGGGGTGGCCGGTTCCTTCCTGACAGGAGACATCTTCAACCTGTTCGTCTGGTTTGAGGTCATGCTGCTTGCCTCTTTCGCGCTCCTGACCCTCGGTGGCGAACGGGCGCAGATGGAAGGGGCCATAAAATACGTCACCCTGAACCTGTTTTCGTCCGCCATATTCCTGTCGGCGGTGGGCCTGCTTTATGGCACGGTCGGCACGCTCAATATGGCGGACATCGCCCAGAAAGTGGCAACCCTGGAAGACCCCGGCATGGTCACGGTGGTGTCCATGATGTTCATGGTGTCCTTTGGCATCAAGGCAGCCGCATTCCCGCTTTTCTTCTGGTTGCCGGCGTCCTACCACACTCCCCAGGTTGCGGTTTCCGCGCTGTTTGCCGGACTACTGACCAAGGTTGGGGTCTACGCCCTTTACCGGGTGTTCACCCTGATCTTCACCCAGGATGTGGGATACACTCACACCATACTTCTTTGGACCGCAGCACTGACAATGCTGACAGGCGTTCTCGGTGCCGCCGCCCAGTTCGAGTTCCGCAGAATTCTGTCGTTCCACATTGTCAGCCAGATCGGCTATATGATTCTGGGTCTTGCGCTGTTTACACCGCTGGCGATTATTGGCGGGGTGTTCTATATCATGCACCACATCATCGTTAAGACGAACCTGTTCCTGGTCAGCGGCATCGTCTACCGGCTGCAGGGCAGCTATGAGCTGAAAGATCTCGGTGGCCTCTACAAGGAGCGGCCAATACTCGCCCTGCTGTTCCTGATACCGGCACTGTCTCTGGCGGGCATTCCACCTCTGTCCGGGTTCTTCGCCAAATTTGTTGTGATCCGCGCCGGCCTTGAAGCCGAAGCCTATGTGGTGACCGGCATCGCCCTGCTGGTGGGCCTGCTGACACTCTACTCAATGATCAAGATCTGGGCCGAAGTGTTCTGGAAGAAAACCCCTGAACACGCCAAGTCACTCAGCCTGCTGAAAGGCGACGTGAAAAAAAGCCACAACTGGGCCTACCATATCCCGGTGGTCGGCCTTGCAGCCTGTACCCTGTTCATTGGCCTTAACGGCCAGCCTATCTATGAACTGGCGGAGATGGCAGCAGATCAGTTGATGAACCCTGAGCTCTACATAGACGCGGTTCTGGGAGGTGCGCAACAATGATCGGTTTCTTCTGGAACATCATGCTGGCACTTGCCTGGGTGGCGCTGAGCGGTAAATTCACCGCCATGAATTTCATGGCCGGCTTCGTCTTTGCTTACATGGCGCTGATGGTCCTGCAGAGGCAGGTGCCAGTACTCCAGGGGTATTCGAGCCGTATTCCGCGCGTAGCGGCATTCCTGGTGTTCTTTGTGAAAGAACTGGTAAAGGCGAATCTCCGGGTCGCCTATGACGTTGCCACGCCGGTCTGGTATATGAAACCGGGGGTAATCGCATTTCGCCTTGAAGCTCACACCGATGTCGAGATCATGTTTCTGAGCAGTGTGATCTCCCTGACACCAGGTACATTGAGCCTGGACGTGTCTGATGACCGCCAGGTGCTGTTCATACACGCAATGTTCCTACAGGATGAAGAACAGCTGCGACAGGATCTCAGGGAACTTGAGCGCCGAATCCTGAAGATCTTGCGCTGAGGAGCCAACACGTGATTCCGTTTGTTATCAACATTGTCTATTTCATGCTGTCGGTGGCGCTCCTGTTCGCGTTCATTCGCCTGACCAAAGGGCCGTCACTGCCCGACCGGGTGGTGGCTCTCGAGCTGATAGCGTCCATCGTGGTGGGCTATGTGGGTGTCCACGCCATTGATACCGGTGTATCAAGCCTGTTGGACGTGGCCATCGTAATCGCCCTGACCGCTTTCCTGGCGGCCATCGGTTTTGCCCGTTTCCTGGAACGAGGGGGCCGCAGGAATGATTGAGGTCATCGTATCGGCTCTGCTGCTTGCAGGGGCAGCGTTCATGCTGCTTGCAGCCATCGGCATCCTCCGGCTGCCGGACCTGCCCACACGCATGCACGCCTCCACCAAGGCCGGTGCCATGGGTGCCATGTTTACCATGGGCGGCGTGGCCTTCTATTTTGCCGACAGCGTGGTTTTCGCCAGGGCTTTTGCCATTGTGGTGTTTATTCTCATCACCTCCCCCATTGCAGCGCATGTTATCGGGCGTGCGGGCTACTTCATGGGCACCTCGCTGTGGGACGGCACCATAAAAGATGAGCTCAGGGAAAACTATGACCCGGACACCCACAAGCTCAGCAGCGGTTACGAAGGCAGCCCCGAGAGCGTCACCCCGCCTCCCGAGCCGGAGCCACCGGAAGACCGCTGACTGCACCTGACCGGGCCACCCGGCCCGCTGTTATTCACAACACGGCAACACAATTTCGCGTATAGTGCGTCCACCGATTATGAGGAGATGCTTTCATGCTGAAAGTAAATGAATACTTTGATGGAAAGGCCAAATCCATTGCCTTTCAGACCTCTACCCTGCCAGCAACGGTTGGGGTGATCAGCCCGGGCGAATATGAGTTCGGAACCAGTAAAAAGGAAACCATGACGGTTATCAGTGGCGCCCTTACGGTTCTGCTGCCGGGCATGGAAGAATGGATGACCTATGGTTCAGGCGAGTTTTTCGAGGTAGCCGGGCAGGCAAGCTTCAAGGCAAAGACCGACATAGACACCGCCTACCTCTGCACCTACGAGTAACACCTGGCACCTGCGAATAACACCAGCGAATCAGTCTTCAGGAACGCGGAACGGGATACACGGGCCAAATCAAAACCCACTGCCCGGCTCTGCGTTCTTTTTATCCGCCAGAGGTTTCCGTTGACGTAAAACTGTGTCAGATTTAGAACTCTTCTCGTTATAAATGAAACAATTGAGAGAGGTACGGAGTTATGGCACAGACCCGCATCCTGCCACCAGCAGACAACGCCCATCAGTATCCGCTGCTGATCAAACAACTGCTTATGTCTGGCCCCAGGTACTCTCCTGACCAGGAAATTGTTTACGCAAACCGTTCAAAGTACACCTACACCGACCTGGTTGAGCGAATCCACCGCCTGGCGAACGCATTGACCGACGCCGGCGTCAAGCCCGGCGACACCATCGCCGTGATGGACTGGGACACCCCCCGCTACCTGGAATGCTTTTTCGCCATTCCGATGATCGGTGCGGTACTGCACACGGTGAACGTCCGCCTGTCTCCGGAACAGATCGTTTACACCATGAACCACGCTGAAGATGACGTGGTCATGGTCCACGACGACTTCCTGCCGATTCTGGAAAGCGTGAAGGACGAGATCAAAACCGTCAAACACTACATTCAGTTAAGCGACGAGGCGAGCGCGAAATCCACTTCCCTGGATTCTCTTGGGGAATACGAGGAGCTTCTGGGCAAGGCGGGCACGCAGTTCGACTTCCCGGACTTTGACGAGAACAGCATTGCCACCACGTTCTACACCACCGGTACCACCGGTAATCCCAAGGGGGTTTTCTTCAGCCATCGTCAGCTGGTTCTGCACACGCTGGCAATGACCGGCTCCCTGTCCGCCTATGACGAGATGCCATTGCTGCGCTCTACATCGGTGTACATGCCGGTAACGCCCATGTTCCACGTCCATGCCTGGGGTGTGCCCTACGCAGCCACCATGATGGGTATCAAGCAGGTTTACCCGGGCCGTTATGAACCGGAGCTGCTGGTGGACCTGCTCAAGGAACACAAGGTGACCTTCTCCCACTGCGTGCCCACGGTGATGCAGATGATGATGGCCACCGAATCCATCAAGACGGCTGATTTGAGCAACTGGCATGTACTCATCGGCGGCAGCGCCCTCACCCGGGGCCTTTGTGATGCCGGCGCCAAACTGGGTATCCGCATGTATACCGGCTATGGCATGTCGGAAACCTGCCCGCTGCTGAGCACAACCCATCTCAAGCCAGAGGACCTGGAACTGCCGCTGGAACAGCAGACCTCAAAACGCATCAAAACGGGTATTGCAGTGCCCATGGCTGACCTGGAAATCGTCGACCCGGACGGTAAGCCGGTGCCCCATGATGGCGCGACCAAGGGCGAAGTGGTTGCCCGTGCACCCTGGCTTACCCAGAGCTACTTCAAGGAGCCGGAAAAAGGCGAGGAGCTCTGGCAGGGCGGCTGGCTGCATACCGGTGATGTGGCCAGCATGGAGCCAGACAACACCCTGATAATCAAGGACCGCATCAAGGATGTGATCAAGACCGGCGGTGAATGGCTCTCCTCCCTGGACCTGGAAAACCTGATCAGCCAGCACCCGGCCGTCGCAGGCGCTGCCGTGGTTGGCGTGCCGGACGAGAAATGGGGCGAACGCCCCCACGCGCTGGTCACACTGAAGCCCGGCGAGGACGCTACCCTGGAAGATATCCAGGGTCACCTGAAGCAATTCGTGGATTCCGGCGAGATCAACAAGTGGGCCATCCCCAACCGGATTGATTTCGTTGATGATATCCCGAAAACCAGTGTTGGCAAGATCAACAAGAAACTGATCCGCGATCAGTTGAAGTAGGCCTCGCCATAACGCGCCCCACATTCCCTTTCAGGGGTGTGTGGGGCCGTAGCCCCACCGGCTCCCCCTAAAGCCCGGTAAACGTAAAATCCACATCCGGTTTACGCCCCACCACAATATCCGCCAGCGCAGCCGCAGAGCCACAGGAATGGGTCCAGCCCAGAGTACCGTGCCCGGTGTTCAGATACAGATTGCCAAAATGACTTCTGCCGATATAGGGCACATTGGAAGGTGTTGCCGGCCGCAACCCGGCCCAGAACTCGGACTGTTCCCAGCGGGCGGCGTCGGGCATCAGCTCGGCCGTGCGGCGGACAATGGCGCGGCAGCGGGTAAGGTTCAGCTCCCGGCTATAGCCACTCAGTTCCGCAGTACCAGCCACCCGGATGCAGTCGCCGAGACGTGAATACACCAGCTTGTATTCATCATCGATGAGGCTGACATTGAAAGCGGATTCCTCATTCTTGACCGGCACGGTTATGGAGTAGCCTTTTGCCGGATAGATGTTCAGGAACAGGCCCAGTTTCCTGGCCAGGATGGCACTGAAGCTGCCCAGGCTGAGTACATAACTGTCGGCGCGCAGGGTCTGGTGTCTGCCCTCGCGGACGACATTGACCCCAAGGACCCGGTCCCGGGTGTTCTCGAACCCGAGAATCTCAGTGCCATACAGGAATTCCACGCCGGCTTCCTGCGCCTTTCTGGCCAGTGCCTGGGTAAACAGGCGGGCATCACCGGATTCATCTTCGGCGGTGTAGGTTGCCCCGACAATCCGATGTTTGACGGGCGACAGCGCAGGCTCCAGTTCAATCGCCCGCTCCACGTCGATCACCTGACGGTCACAACCCAGTTCCCGCATAATGCGGGCCGGTTCCAGTGCCGATTCGAACTCCCTGGGGTTGGTGTAAAAATGCAGGATACCCTTCTCAAGGTGATTGTATTCAATTCCGGTTTCTTTACGCAGGGCCTGCAAACACTCGCGGCTGTAGGTGCCAAGGCGGACCACCTGCCGGATATTGTGGGCGGCTCTTGCGGACGTACACTCCCGGAGGAACGCAATACCCCAACGCCACTGGGCCGGGTCCATACGCGGACGGAAAAGCAGGGGGGCATCGGAACGGGCCAGCCATTTGAGAATTTTAAGCGGTGTGGAGGGATTGGCCCAGGGCTCGGCATGGGATACCGAGATCTGCCCGCCGTTGGCATAACTGGTTTCGGTGCCTGCATTGTTCTGCCGGTCGACGACAGTAACGTCATAACCCTGTTGCCTCAAAAACCATGCGGTGGTGACACCAACAACACCTGCACCCAGCACCAGTATGTGCATTCGTTTCCTCCCCTGGCCAGCAATAAGCCGACTATTGTAGCGTCTGGAACGACAGATTGCGTGTCAGACCATGCGCCACTATCACGGGAGTGTCAGCGTTCAGCCACCGGCTTTTTTCACTGTCCAGCCCTTCTCCTGTAGCAGCGGCACCAGCAGATCCCGCTGGTCACCCTGTATCTCCACCACGCCATCCTTGACGGTACCACCGGTTCCACATCGGGCCTTCAATATCTTGGCGAGTGCTTTCAGTTCCTTTTCGTCCAGGGGAATGCCGGTAACCAGGGTTACGCCCTTGCCCTTGCGCCCCTTGGTTTCGCGGCTGACACGTACAACACCATCACCGGTGGGTCGTGACGGCGCCCCGCAAATACAGTCATCAACGGGCTCTCGACAGCCGGGGCACATCCGCCCCTGTTCCGTGGAAAAAACCAGTCCACCAGAACGGTTTTTCATATTACCCTCTTATCATTCCCCGGATCCCCCGGGAGCTTCACGCCCCGGGAGGATACTTTTTAAACATGTCAGCAACGATTTCGTCTATCAGCTCGCGCCGTGTTTCGGAAGACTGGTCTTCGTTCAGGTAACGGCGGCTGGCTGCACGCCAGACAACACGGTCGGTGTTGGTATCTACCAGCTCCACCACCAGCTTGCCTTCCTGAATTTCACGGACCGGCGGCGCTGAAGCCAGCCCCCAGCCGAAGTTACCACTGCCGAAACCGAAGCCGAGACCCACACCGCTGCGCTCAAGGCGTTCTTCTTCGACAATCTGCCAACTGACCAGCAGGTCTGCTTCTTCTTTGCCGACCTTCTTCATCGCCTTTCGGTTCAGCTCCCGCTCCACGGCGTTCTCGATCCGGCCACCGTCAAGGGAGGTAAAACTCTCGCCCTCCCCCTTGGGGGCAAAAGCCCAGGACGCGTAATTGCCAAAGACGGTTCCGGAATCATAATCTGTCACAACATTGCTGGCACATCCGGCCAATGCCAGCATCAACAGGGAAACAAGAAAAACTCTCATGATGACAACTGCCCCTCTTTGTGTCGTCTTTGTCTCAGTATACGCACAGTAGACGCGCTGAGTTTCGGTAAACGTTCCCTACCTTTCAAAACTGTAATCCATTCCCCGAGCCTCACAAAATGCGGAAAAATCATTATTCCGGTCTGTCGGCAGTGTGACATCCACCACTACACGAGAGCTGTAGTCCACCTGTTCGACCCGGGCACCGTTGTGTTCACACCAATGCCTCAGCGGCTGTTCGTCCGCAAATGTCATGGTAACGGTCACCCGCGAGAGTGGTTGCTGGATAACCCGATCCACCGCCGAAAGCACCGCCTCGGTGGCGCCTGCATAGGCCCTGACAAGTCCGCCAGCGCCCAGCTTTACTCCACCGAAGTAACGGATTACCAATACCAGCACATCGCCCATATCCTTATGCTGGATCACGCTCAGAATCGGTTTTCCCGCCGTTCCCGATGGTTCACCGTCGTCATTCATAGCGGCTTCCGCAGCCGCCCCGGGCCGGCCAATCTGATAGGCCCAGCAGATGTGGCGGGCGTCCGGATGATCTTTATGGGCCTGCTCCAGCCAGGCCTTGACCTCGTCACGGGAACCGACTGGGGCTACACGGGCAATAAAACGGCTCTTGCGGGCTTCCGTTTCCCGTTCCAGGAAGCCGGCGGGGACTGGATAATCCTTCGACATGGGCCCGTTCAGCCCCCACCGGTAAAGACGGGAAGCTGCACCGTCACGGCAAGCCCCCCCTGGCTGGCGTTAACGGCTTCGATCCGGCCATCATGGGTGGCCACAATATCCCTGGCAATGGCCAGGCCGAGCCCCCAGCCCTTGCCCCCGCGGGACTTGTCGGCACGGTAAAAAGGCTCGAAAAGATGGGGCAGGAGATCATTCGGCACTCCTGGCCCTTCGTCCCGGATTTCCAGAACCAGCTGCTTTTGCTCCGAATGCATAGCCACATGTACCTTTTCCCCCGGGGGGGTATGATCCAGCGCATTCTGCAGAATATTGTCAAACGCGCGCTGCAGCAGGCCCCGGTCCCCCAGAACCGAAACATGCCTGCAGTCCGGGCTGATGGTCAGCAGGCAGTCGACACCCCGGTGTTCAGCATAATCCGCCGCATCCTTGAGCACGTCATTGATAATCGCAACCGGCTCGACTCCTTCCCGCTCGATGTCACCGCCCTGTTCCGATACCCGGTACAGGGTCAGTATCTGGGAGGTCATGGCTTCAAGACGCTCGTTCTGGCGCAGGATGGAAGCCATCAGATCTTCATCCACGCCACCTTCACTGGCCAGCTCAATGGCAATCCGCTGTCGCGTCAGGGGCGTCCGCAGGTCATGGGAGATATCCCTCAGCAAATGGGTCTGGCGATCCAGCAGGCTGCACAGTTGCTGGGTCATGGCATTAAAAGCCGTAGCCAGTGCCCCCACCTCATCACGGCGGCGGGCAATAGCGTCACTGACCCGCAGGGAGTTATCACCGGCTGCGATCGCCCGTGCTGTCGCCTCCATGTGTTTCAGCGGTCGTGATACCAGGCGGGCAACCCACACACAGGCAAGGGTAATAATGACAAACGCCAGGCCAAGTTCCAGCCACTGGAAAAATCGGGGGTTCAGCCAGGCTTCGCCGTTCAGCCGGGGCCAGGCGACCAGCCGGTAGCCTTCAGCCACTTCAATGACAGCGGGCCGCTGCTGATACCAACCGACGGATTCCATGCGTTCCCGGATGGATTCCGGCAGGCTGCCATCATCATTCTCAGCTTCAATAAGGAACAGGTGCAGATCCAGTTTGCTGCCCTGCTCCTTCAGAAACCGCCAGGCGTCGCCCCGGCCTTCGTTTTTTCGCACCGCCAGAGCCTCAACGGCAAGTTCCTGCAGCCCCGCCTGGCGCTCGATAGCCTGCCGCTCCCGATCTTTCAGTGTGTAGGTCACCAGGTTGCCCACGATCATGGTGAGCGCCATGGCCAGCCAGATGGAAATAAAGATCCGCCAGAACAGCGTAAACCTGAACCCTCCACTCATGCCGGCACCCGATAGCTGTATCCCAGCCCCCTGATGGTTTCGATCCGGGGAGGATCATCATTACCCAGTTTCTTCCGCAGGTTACTGATGTGCATATCCAGCGTGCGGTCATAGGCTTCAAGGCGCCGGCCCAGTGCCCACTGCATCAGGTCGGTTTTACGCACCACGCTGCCGGCATGGGCCAGCAGCACCTGCAGGACTTCATACTCAGTGGCAGTCAGGTCCAGTATTTCATCGTTCTGGTATATCAGCCGGTGCACCGGCTCAACCCTCAGATCACCGTAGGTTCTGGTCTCGTCCAGATCCACTTCCTGATCCCAGGCCACGCGCCTCAACAACGCCTGAAGCCGGGCAATCAGCTCACGGGGATTGCAGGGTTTGGGGATGTAGTCGTCCGCGCCGACTTCAAAGCCGACAATGCGGTCGGTCTCGTCACCACGGGCGGTCAGCAGCACAACGGGAAGGTGGGTTTTTGCCCTCAGCTGGCGTAGCACTTCCAGCCCGCTGATATCAGGCAACATGATATCCAGTACCACGATGTCACAGTGCTGCCCCAGCGCCAGCGACAACCCGTCCTGTCCGTTCGCGGCTTCGCGCACGGTAAAGCCCTGATTGGTCAGATAGCGGGATAGCAGTTCCCGCAGTTCCTCGTCGTCTTCAACCAACAGCACCCGGTTCTGCATGGCAATCCTCCGTTGTTACTTGCAGCAGTCTATCACGCCACCGTAAGAACCCTGTTTTGTATCAATTTTCTTTGCACAACCTTTACATGGTGATCACCCGGCGAATTCTCGCGTATGGTAGGGATAAACCAACGAGAGTCCATACCATGCCAGAACCCGGCACCCCTGTACTGACAATCCGTGCGGTCCGATCCATTGGTGATATCACCCCGGATGACTGGAATCGACTCAGCAATACCGATAATCCTTTTCTGCAACACGGGTTCCTGCTTGCACTGGAGGAATCCGGCTGCACAACCCCCGCCACCGGCTGGGAACCGTCCCATCTGATGTTCTACCTGAACGACCAGCTCGCCGGTGTGGCACCCGCGTACCTGAAAACCCATTCCATGGGCGAATATGTTTTTGACTGGGCCTGGGCCGAGGCTTACCAACGCTATGGTATGAACTACTACCCCAAGCTACTTGTTGCCATCCCGTTTACCCCCTGCCAGGGACCACGATTACTGTTCACGCGACACCTACGCAAATGGATAACGCCAGAGCGGCTCCACCAGGCGCTGGACTCTGTCACCGGGGATATGGGCGCCCATTCGTGGCACCTGCTGTTTCCGGACAAGGCGGATCAGGCGCTGCTGGACATGCCCGGAGGCCTTCACCGTATTGGCTGCCAGTTCCACTGGCACAACCATGGTTACAGCACTTTCGAAGATTTCCTCGCCAGGCTGACCTCCCGGAAACGTAAATCCATCCGCAGGGAACGCCGACAGGTCGCGGATATGGGCATTTCGTTCCGGCATTTTTCAGGTAAGGATACGCCCGATCACGTTCTCTCGGCATTCTATGTGTTCTATCAGGCCACGTACCTGAAACGGGGACAACGGCCCTACCTGAACAGTGAGTTCTTTCATCAGTTAAGGGAAAGACAGGTGGAGCAGCTTCACATCATAATGGCCGTCAAGGATGAACAGATGATAGCCGGGGCCCTGTTCCTCCAGGGCGGAGACACCCTTTATGGTCGCTACTGGGGATGCCTGGAGGAATTCGACCATCTGCATTTCGAAACCTGCTACTATCAGGGCATTGAGCTGGCCATTGGGCAGGCACTGACACGGTTCGACGCTGGCGCGCAGGGAGAACACAAACTGGTCCGGGGCTTTGAGCCGGTCATCACCCATTCCTGGCACGGCGTACTGCACCCCGGTTTTCACGAGGCCATTGCCAGGTTCACCCGGGAAGAGGCAGGACATGTCATGGCCTATGCAGAGGAAGCTCTGGACGCACTACCTTTCAGGCAAGTCGCGCCGGATCAGTAGCAGGCCTCAGTTTTTTATTGACATTATAGGGAGCGGGCAGCCATGGAACCGGACTATCTTTTCGACCTCTTGAGCACCGGCCACGTTATTTTTGTGATCGCCGTCGCTGCATTGGTTGCGGCTATCGTTGCCATATTCTCCGGTACCGCCGCCAGGCGAAGGCTGGCGGAACAGAACGAAGTGATAAAGCAGCGGGTCGACAGCCTCTGGACGGACATGGATGAATTGCGAGTATCGCAGTTCAATGGTCCCGGAGCCGCAGGCGCCAACGACAACACGGCAGCCGAGCGCTTCTCCGCAGAGAAAGCTGCCTACGAGACCATCTGGCCGCTGCTTTGGTCATTGCATGACAAACTCGGCATGTTTCTTCGGGCGGTTGAGGCTGATGAACAGGCCGGCGAACTTCGGCTTGAAGCCCGCAACGCGGCACTGACAGCCCGTAGCACGCTGAACCGGGTGCGCCCCTTCTGCCACGGTGACGCTGCCGAGCTGATTACCCAGCTGATTGACAACCATATAAAAGCACACCTGGCCGCCTGTCACTACATGGATTTGCGCAAGGACTCATTGTCCTCCAGTTCGAACCACGAGAGGGCTGTGCAGAAAGAGAAGTTCCGTATGCTTTATGATGGCCAGGCCAAGGAAATGCTGGACCAGCTGGTTACCATCATCAGGCGCAGGATGCTCCGCTAGTGGCCCTTTTGAGGGTGTCGCGCTGCAACGCCTTCAGAAACTCACTCATTACAACCGGCACCTCACCCACCGGATCAAGCGAACGGAACCGTTCTGGCAGCGTATCGAGTGACTTGCCGGCATTGCCAACCCGATCATCCAATGACCCGATAGCACCCTCAATCGTCCGCCCGTGTTTCATCACCGGTTTCAGTAGTGGCGTGCCGTCAAACACCTCATCCCTGCCGGCAA
>CAZFPG010000024.1:0-17519 GCA_964521055.1 uncultured Marinobacter sp. | reverse complement strand
CGGCTTTCTGGTGGACGACGAGTCCCCCATCATCTGGCGCGGCCCGATGATCACCCAGGCGCTGACGCGGCTGGTTTACGAAACCCACTGGGACAACCTGGACTACCTGATGGTGGACCTGCCTCCGGGCACCGGCGACATCCACCTGACCATGGCCCAGCGCATGCCGGTCTCCGGTGCGGTGATTGTCACCACCCCCCAGGACATCGCCCTGCTGGACGCCCGCAAGGGGCTACGGATGTTCGAGAAAGTGAATATCCCGGTGCTGGGTATTATCGAGAACATGAGCACCCACATCTGCACTGAATGCGGCCATGAGGAACACATCTTTGGGGAAGGCGGGGCAAGGAGAATGGCGAAAGAGGCCGGCACGGAACTGCTGGGAGAGCTGCCGCTGGATATTCGCATCCGCACCGGCTCCGATTCGGGTCAGCCGATTATGACAAGCGACCCCGATGGCGCACTGGCCAATGCCTATCGGGCTATCGCCGCACGGATCACCGGCGGGATTGATGCCCTCACCCGGAATGCAGAAGCCTCCGAGCAGGGCATGCCGAAGATCATCATGGAGTGAACGCTGGAGCCCCAACGCGTTATCGGGGCTTTTTCGCGGTTTCCACCTGGGTGATACGGCCATTGCGCAGTGTGACGATACGTCGGAACTGGCTCTTGCCGGTTTCATACATCCACTCTTCCACGGGCACCAGGGTGCGGGGCCGGTAATGACCGGCAACCCTGGATCCGTGGCCGACAGGTTCCCAGGTTACCCGTCGGGAAACCGGCTCGCCGCAATAGGCCACCATTTCAAACTCGCTGACCCCGCTTTGCAACCGGGCCGGTGAGCAGTCACCGGCGCTGTCTCCGGCAAAACCGTAGCCCAGGCTGTGCTCCCTGTGGAGCTTCCCGTTACGAAACTCCAGGCGACGGATAAATCCCTGCGGCCCCGGGTTGTAGTACCAGTGCTCAACCTCTCCCACAACGCCCACACCGGGAACAGTTGCGGTCGGGTAAGTGGCCACGTAATCCGGAGCTCCGCAGCGTTCCTCCACCTCTACCGGCCAGTCGCCAACATCCACCAGGGAGGACCCACAACGGAACGCACCAATTGCGGTGTCGGGCAAGGCTACCAGCCCCGGCAGCAACAGGAACCACAACGCTCTGATTGATAGCGGCACGCGCATACCATCTTCCCCCTTCGCCCACTCCTGATCCTCACATATTAAAACGTCACAAACCCGACAGGCACCGATACATCGTAAAAATCACGTAAATGCCAATAACCAGGTCCAGCGAACAGATTAAGGCCATAAACACTCCCTGTGGGATTTGCAGCTCAAAGCATCTGTGGCAGGAACTGCTCACGCCGGCTGATGACCTCACCAGCCACCATAAACACACCATCCCCCGTATAATGGAGGGTTTCGGGATACTCCGGTGACGTCGCTGCCGCGGCGTTAACCACCTCCCATATAAAAAAGTTATACCGGCCCACAAGGCTGTCATCCACCAACCGGCATTCGAAATTTGCATAACACTCACGGATCAGCGGGGCGGACACCTCCTTTGCGGCTTCGGAGGAGAGACCAAAATGCTCAAACTTGTCGATATCAGCACCGCTGCTGTTTCCAATCCCGACCACCTGGTCGGTTAACCGGGTCGTGGGAAGGTTAATCACACACTCGCCACTGCGGCGAACCATTTCAAAACTGTGGTTGCCGGCGGAGATAACACAGCCCAGCAGCGACGGTGAAAACGCCATAATCGTGTGCCACCCCATGGTCATGATATTACGCTGACCATCCCAGGCTGAGGAAACCAGCACGATGGGCCCCGGCTCAAGGTAGCGTCGCACCTTATCGAGGGGAACAGACTTTTTCGGAGTTGATGATTTCATCTTTTACCTCCTTACAGGATGGGAACTTTTTTCTAGTCTGGGCTGACATGCCATGGCACGCCGGCTCGCTCACTGCGCTCAAGCTCGGCAATAACCTGGGCACCCAGCAGAAGAATAATGGAGCCCACCTCCAGGCTGACCAGCAGCACAATAATGGTTGCCAGCGACCCGTAGATCACATTGACGAATGAAATGTTGAGAAAGTAGTACATCATGACCAGCCGTGTCGTCTCCCATAGGATGGCCGCTACCAGACCACCGACGACGGCCCGACGTGGCGATATACGCACTATGGGCAGTACCTTGTAGATGGCGCTGAACATGAGGAAAACACTGACAAAGCTGAGCAGGTACAGGAGAAGGCCCGGCTCCTCATACAGCGTATTGACGAAAGCAAACACCAGGGTCAGCGTCAGCAGGCCAATGCCCAGCATCAACATGAACGCATAGGGCAGTACGGCTGAAAACCAGATACTGCGCCGGGGGTTTCCGGGGCGGTGGAAGATAATGGCAATCGAGTCTTCCAGCATCCGGAAAGCAAACGAACTGAAGAAAAGCAGAACCGGAATACCTGCAATTCCAATGATATCCCGTGACTCCATAAAGGCACGTACGGCATCCAGCCACACGCCAGCATGGGCAGGCGCAAAATGCTGGGCCTGGATCGCCATGACTTCCAGCAGTTGCTCCTCTTCCACTATCCGGGTCAGAAGAACCCCCAGCAGAGCCAGCAGGGGCACCGCCGACAGGAGGACGTTGTAGCCCACCCCTCCTGCCAGCAAAATCCCATGGTTGCGGAAGAAGTCGCGAAGCACCCGGCGCGAAAACAGCCAGAGACGCCTTATGAATATAACCGGGGAACCGTCATTTTCCGTCATCTCAGTCTTGGCCCAGTTCAGCTATCCGTTCCAGTTGGTCACGGTTCTCTGATACCAGCGTGGACTTATTCTTCAGGGTTTCAAGGGTCTTCCATCAAGCGCCACGGTTGAAAACCCTTATTTCATCTATAGGTCTTGTACTAACTATGCAAAAAGGAGGACTTGTATGTCACGCCCACAAGACCTTTTCCCCACCCGCCTCGAACGCAAACTGGGCATGTTCGAGAGGCTGGACCCGGTGGTACATACGCCGGAGGAACGGATCTCGGAGGGCCCGCTGTCCACCGGACAGGTACGCGAATTCGATGAACGGGGATTTCTGTTCTTTGATTCCTTTTTCTCCAAGGACGAGATGGACAAGTTCATCAGGGAGCTGAAAGAATACGAGGAAGACGAGGACCTCAAACTGTCTGAAGGGACCATTCTCGAGCCCGGAAAGGAAGAAATCCGCTCCATCTTCGGGATTCATGAAATCTCGGAACGCTTTGACCGGTTAACCCGGGATCCGCACTTGCTGAATATCGTCCGCCAGTTGCTGGACAGCGAGGTTTACATCCATCAGTCGCGGATCAATTACAAACCCGGCTTTAAAGGCAAAGGGTTCAACTGGCACTCCGACTTTGAAACCTGGCACAGCGAGGACGGCATGCCGCGAATGCGCTCTCTGAGCTGTTCCATCGTGATGACCGACAACAATGAGTTCAACGGCCCACTGATGCTGATTCCTGGCTCCCAGAAGTACTTTATCCCCTGTGTGGGGCGCACGCCGGAGGACAACTACAAGGAGTCCCTCAAGACCCAGAACCTGGGTGTTCCGGATGCCGTCAGCCTGACCAGGCTGATGGATGAGAATGCCATCGAGGCGCCCAAGGGTCCGCCCGGTTCACTGATTATTTTTGAGTGCAATACCCTGCACGGGTCCAACGTGAATATGTCGTGCTGGCCACGAAGCAACCTGTTTTTCGTGTACAACAGTGTTCACAACACGCTGGAAGAGCCCTACTGCGGTAATAAGCCCCGGCCGGAGTTCCTGGCCAACCGGAAAAACTGGGCACCATTGAAACCGGTGTAAGCAAGGGGCGACCATCAGAACATCACCCGGGCGCCGACCACGGCAAGCCAGTCTTCGGTACTGCCGCCGGAATCCCGGGCCAGATCTGCCGTATCACGGTATTTACGTTCGTGGACCACACCAATATACGGGGAAAACGCGCGGTCTATCAGATCATAACTCAGGCGCAAGCCTACCTCGGTGGAATTCAGCCCTTTGCCGACGCCGATCTCCCGGTCTTCGGAAAATGCCAGCAGACTTTCGAAGGTGGCAGACAGAATCCAGTAGTTGGTAATCAGCAGCTCGTACTCGGCCTCAAAGTCCACCGAGGCGTCGCCCTCATCACTGACGTAAAGGTTGGTGTCGATCTCGAACCAGTAGGGTGCCAGGCCTGTGAGGCCGAGCACACCGTATACCCTGTCCGGCCCTTCCGGAGTGTCCAAGCGGATACCCGCCTTGGCGTCCCAGAAGTCATCCACCGGAGTCTGGGCAACAAACTGGTTCTCAACGGTTTCCCAGGCGTCATGGGCTTCTTCCCACTCACCTTCAAATAGCCAGCGGAACTTCAGTTCATCGGTACCGTAGAAGGCATCGCCTTCAATGACGGCCATGTCCTCGTCCGAGTCACTATAGCGGTATTCGAATTTCTCCACGCCCACGCCCCACTGGGCCCCGGCGCTGTGGGCTGCGACCGCCATGTCGTCATTGGCCTGAGCCAGCATTGCCGGAGCCACGGACAGCAACAGGGCTGTGCAACTGAGTCGTGACTTCATGCCTCACCTCCCCGGGCTGCCTGATCTTCGGGTGTCGATTCCTTGTCCGGGCCCCCTTCAACCACGATCTTGCGGAACATACCCGCCGCCGCGTGATAGGAAAGGTGACAATGGAACGCCCACTCACCCGGCGCATCCACTTCCGTTTCCATATAAACGGTGGTGGCCGGCGCCACGCTGACCACGTGCTTCAGGGGGTTCCACTTGCCCTCACCCACGTCGAGAATGGACCACATCCCATGCAGGTGCATCGGGTGGGTCATCATGGTTTCATTCACGAACTTGAAGCGGACCCGCTCGCCGTATTGCAGCACAATGGGGTCGGCATCCTCGTATTTGATGCCATTGATGCTCCATTCGTACCGTTCCATGTTACCGGTCAGCCGGAGTTCAATTTCACGGGTGGGTTCCCGGTCTTCATACAAGGGTTTCTGGGCTTTCAGGTCTGAGTAGGACAGGAACTTTCCGCCATTGCTGGCAGTGGGCACCAGCCCGCTGCCCTTGGCATAAAACGGATCTTCCGGAAGGGATGCATCACCACCGTGGTCCATGCTGCCATGGCCCATGGCGCTGTGATCCATCCCGTCGTTCCCGCCCATGTCACTGTGGTCCATGCCGGCCATGTCATCGCTGTTCATGTCGTCGTGGTTCATGTCGCCATGATCCATATCACCGTGATCCATGTGTCCGGCCATGTCGGCCATGGTCAGCAGCGGGGCCTCACGCAGTTCCGGCACTTCCGCGGTCATGCCTTTCTCCGGCGTCAAAGTGCCTCGGGCATAGCCTGAGCGACCCATGGATTCAGCAAAGATGGTGTAGGCTTTTTCGTCTTTGATGCGGATAATCACATCGTAGGTTTCCGCCACGCCAATGCGGAATTCATCCACAGTGACCGGCTGCACGTTATTGCCGTCGGCCTGAACCACTGTCATTTCCAGGCCCGGGATACGGATGTCGAAATAGGTCATCGCGGAGGAGTTGATAAAGCGCAGGCGAACCCGTTCCCCCGGCTCGAACAACCCGGTCCAGTTCTGCTCCGGACCCTTGCCATTGATCAGCCCGGTGAAGCCCTGCACGTCTTCGACATCCGCCTTCATCATGCGCATATCGCCCCACATCATCCGATCCCGGAGGGTTGCCATAAAGCCCTTCTCGCCAGACTCGGCAAAGAAGTCACCCACGGTTTGCTGCTGACGGTTGTAGTAATCGGCAGACATTTTCAGGTTGCGCATGATGCGGTCACCGGAATGGGGATGCTTGTCGGTGAGCTGCACCACGTATTCCCGATCATAACGAAAGGGTTCACGGCCCTCGGGCTCAATCACGATCGCGCCGTAGGCGCCGTTGGGCTCCTGGAAGCCGGAGTGGCTGTGGAACCAGTAAGTGCCGGCCTGAACAATCGGGAACTGATAGGTGAAGGTTTCCCCAGGCTTGATGCCGGGAAAGCTGATACCCGGCACGCCGTCCTGCTCAAAGGGCACAATCAGGCCGTGCCAGTGAATGGAGGTCATCTCATCCAGGTTATTGGTGACATTGATGGTCACCTCCTCTCCTTCCTTGAACCGCAAGGTGGGTCCGGGAGACCCTCCGTTGTAACCAATGCCTTCCTTGACGAAATCACCGGTATCGATCTGGACCCGGTCAACAGAAATATTGTACTCGCCGGCAAGTGCCTGCAACGGCATAAGGCCGGCGAGAACAGCAGCCAGGATGCACTTGTTCATTGCACAGACTCGCGTTCCTGCTCACCAGAGGTCGGATTTTTCGAGGCAACCGCTGTTTCAAATTTAATATCACCGTACATGCCTGCCTGGTAGTGGCCCGGCACATTGCAGGCAAACTCAAGATCGGCGGCTTCGGAGAAGGTCCAGATAATCTCCTGGGTCTCACCCGGCTCCATCAGCACGCTGTTGGGGTCATCGTGCTTCATGGAATGGCCGTCGCCCATATCCATTTCCATCATTTCGTGATCAATGTGATCACCCTTTAGAACGCCGTGCTCCACCATCATCTGCATTTCTTTCTGGTGAGCCTCGTGCATGTCTGCAGTGCCGATGTTGAACTCATGCACCAGGGCACCCTCGTTTTTCACGCGGAAGCGGACGGTTTCGCCGGGCTTCACGGAGATGGACTCGGGCTCGTAGTAGTTGTCCATCATGGTCACATCAATGGTACGGGATACGTTTTCCGCCTTTCCAGGCTCACCCACGGCCTCGCCCCCATGATGCCCGCCGTGATCACCGGCGGCGTAGGCACCTGAAGACAGCGCCATAGCGATAACAGGTACCAGCGTATTCTTGACGATCGGATTCATTGAGCTCTCCCGGGAATGAATTGGCCGTTGGATTCTGGGTCATACTCTGCATCAGCAACCTGAATCCTTGCTGAATTTTCCGGTTAACACTCTTTCAGGTTACATTCAGCAAACAGCCTTAGACTTCAATGAACTCCGAACTGCGGGAAACTCCATGCGATTGCTCCTGGTGGAAGACGACACGCTCATTGCAGAAAGCCTTAACCGGCAATTGTCCGCCGCCGGTTTTACCGTCGATGAGGCCGGCACCGCAAAACAGGCGGAGCACCTTGGCAAACAGGAAGACTACCGGGCCGTGGTGCTGGATCTGGGATTACCTGACGGCAACGGGCTGGATGTCCTCAAAAGCTGGCGCGCTGACAAACTGACCATGCCGGTGCTGATACTGACTGCCCGGGGCGACTGGCAGGACAAGGTGAATGGCCTCAAGGCCGGGGCTGATGATTACCTGGCGAAACCCTTCCAGACCGAGGAACTGCTGGCACGACTGAACGCCCTGATTCGCCGCAGTGAAGGGCGGGTAGAGGCGAAGCTGACCGCCGGTGGCTTCGAACTGGATGAACACCGCCAGTGTCTGCATACACCTGATGGCCAGGAACACTCCCTGACAGGCACCGAATTCCGCCTGCTACGTTGCCTGATGAGCCGCCCGGGGCAACTGTTCTCCAAGGAGCAGTTGCTGGAGCAGCTCTACAACCTCAACGACAGCCCCAGCGACAACACCATTGAGGCCTATGTGCGCCGGCTAAGGAAAATTACCGGGCCCGATGCCATCACCACCCGAAGGGGCCAGGGATATATTTTCAATGCACTGGATTGACCCCCGACGTTCCATCCGCAGAAGTCTGCTCACCCTGCTGCTGCCAGCCGCCATCGCGTTAATGGTTGCGGCCTGGATTGTTCATGGCTTGTTGCTGGAACGTATGGCCCGGGAATTCGTTGAAGACCGGCTGCAGGACGAAGTGGCATTCCTGGAGCACCAGTTACGTCAGTCCGGCCCGGAGGAGATCCGTAACATTGCTGAAGGTGATTACTTTGCGGAAGTCTTTCACCACGCCTTTGCCCTTCGCACCGGGAGCCAGGCTCTCAGTTCCCCGACCCAATGGTCACGGGTTCTCGAACCCCTGCTGAACGAGGCAGACACCGGCCTTGTTCGCGCAACGGGTCCTGAATCCAATACCTCCACCGCTGATTTTCTGGCCTACCGTAAGGCTTTAACCCTGAACGGTGAAACCGTGGTGATCGTGGTGGCTGAAGACCTGAGCCACCTGCAGCAAAGCCAGCAGGAGTTGCACCTGTGGACCGCAGTAGTCTCCGCCATCCTTCTCGTACTGCTGATACTGGCAATCTGGCTGGCCATCCGACTCTCCCTGAGTTCCGTTAACCGTATTCAGCACGGCCTGACTTCCCTGCAAACCGGCGCCAGTAATCGGTTGGACGTAGAGGCTCCTGCGGAGTTTCAGCCCCTTATCAGCCAGCTGAACCAACTCCTGGACACCCTGGACCAAAGGTTGGCCAGGTCCCGGGATGCCCTGGCCAACCTCTCCCACAGCATTAAAACCCCGGTCTCCGCCATTCGTCAGGTCCTTGAGGACGACACCCGTGCCCTGAATCCGGAAATGCGGCAGCAGCTTGCCCAACGGCTATCCGACATTGACCGCCAGTTGGAGAGCGAAATGCGCCGCAGCCGGTTCGCTGGCCCCCAGGCAGGCAAAGCCGCGAAACCCGTCAGCCAGGCCCGGGATCTGTTATGGATGCTGGGCCGATTGTATCCGGACAAGAACTTTGAACTGGAAACCGAACTGGGCCCGGAAACACGCTGGCCGATCGAAGAGCATGACCTGAACGAGATTCTGGGCAACCTGCTGGACAATGCCGGCAAATGGGCAGCACACCAGGTTTCCCTGCACCTGACCCAGAAAGACGAGCAGCTGTTTCTGGAAGTCCGTGACGATGGCCCCGGCGTGGAGCCAGACAATCTCCGTGCGCTGGGAACACGGGGTTTGCGGCTGGATGAACAGACTCCTGGACATGGACTGGGACTGGCAATCGTAAGGGACATCCTGGCCGGATACGGTGGGGCCCTTCATTTCACATCCACCCCCTCACAGGGACTGATCGCCCGCGTGGAACTGCCCCGGGCACGGGAGTAATCCGTTTTCGAGAGCTGGTCGGTGGAGACAGTTTGTTGTTTTTGGTAATAATGGCCGATAAATAACAGCTACCTACAGGGACGAGATGATGGATCGACGGACACAGACTGGCCAGGTCAGCATGGGAATGGTGCTTGTTGGCGCCCTGGTTGCGGCAATGGTTTTTATTCCCTGGTACACCCACAACGATCTGACAGATAAGGAGGAATCCGTTCATTCCGCGTGGGGAAACGTGCAAAGCACCATGCAACGCCGGGCTGACCTGATCCCTGCCCTGCTAAAAATCGTCGATCAAGCCATGGAATACGAGAGCGAGACCCTGGGGTCCCTCGCCGAGCAACAGGCACAGTTGCTCGCTCGCCATGCCGGTGCAGCCCCCGAAGACGGGGAAGAGCTGAACACCCTGGCGAATATGGACCAGCAAATAGCGGCGGAATCGCACCAATTGCTGGTAGTTGCCGGATCTTTGCCCGAACTTCGGGCCACCGATCAGTTCCTGCAACTGCAATCCCAGCTCGAAGGGACCGAAAACCGCATTAACATCGCCCGTATCCGCTACAACGAAGCCGTGCGGTATTACAACGGTGCCATCCGGGGATACATTGGGCGGCATGTCGCCACCTCCCTCGGGCTTGACCCCAGACCTTACTTTGAAGCCAGCGCCCAGGCCCAGAACCCGGTTCCGATGGAGTTCCAGTAATGCCGGCCCCGAGCATTACCGCCCCTGCCCGGCAAACCGGGCAGACACGCCTGCTCGTAATGATTGGACTGCTGGCGGCAGCCACGCTGGCACTTGCCTATTATGCCTATGACTACCTCGCAGCCACTGCGCCCAGGGTAGCGGACCACACCGGGCTTCTGGGACAGAACGAAATCGACCGCATTACCCGCTTCCACGAATACCTTCTGGCCGATCATGACATCGACTACCGGATTGTGATCGACGGCAACATAGACGACATTAACCGGTTTGCCGCCCGCTACTTTCGCGAGCGCAAAGTCGGCGCTGCCAGTAACAGCGGGCGCGGCCTTTTGCTGGTATTGGATCCCCAGGCCAACGAGGTGCGACTGGAAGTCAGTTATGCTCTGGAATCCACCTACACTGATGCTTTCGTCGCCTACGTTGAGCACCGTCAGATGACGGAGTTTTTTGCTGCCAACCGGATCAGCGACGGTATCCTGGCCACGACAGAACTACTGATCACACGAGCCACCAATGCCGCAAATGGGCTGGACCCGACCACTGAAGGCTGGGCGGCTGCTTCCGGCGGCGGTGGTGCGAGGGTGGATGCCAGGATCGGCGAAGGGCCGGGTGCCCGACGGGACGACGATGTGGCCACCGAAGAGGGCGAATCGCCCGGGGACATTCTGGGGCGTTATCATCAGGCGATGAAAGACCGCAACAACAACCCCCGGCTCTCCATTTATTCGAAGCAGACCCGTGAGATGCTAGGCCAGCGGGTGATGACACCGGCGCAAATGGACAACGTGGCGAAGAGCCTCAGCCGTTGCAAACCGGAAAAACTGTTCCGCCGGGATAACCGCGCAGTGCTTCGCTACCCCATAGAGGCCCGCACCTGTTCACCTTACTTTTTCCTCCAGGAGGATGGTCAGTGGCGCCTGGACTTCACCGTTATGATCAATGCCATCCGCTTCGGTCGCAACAATGAGTGGCGACTGGTGCCCGGGTACACCGGCCCCTATGGTTTTGCCTTCGCTGACCTCCGGTTTGACCGCAATGGCTACCCTTACCCACAATAGCGATAACGTCCGCCAGGATACATGCCATGAAAATCGGTGAAATCTCAAAAGCGACCGGCATCCCGGTGGAAACCATCCGCTACTACGAAAAAATCGGCCTGGTGCCGGAGCCCGAGCGGGAGGCCAGTGGCTACCGGCACTATCGGCAAAGCCATCTGGACCGGTTGCTGTTCATCAGGCGCTGTCGCAACCTGGACATGGCCCAGGATGAAATCCGCGAGCTGATCCGCCTGGCAGACCACCCGGACGCCGACTGCAGTGAGGTGGACGCTCTTCTGGCGCGTCACCTCAACCACGTGCGCGAGCGCCTGCGGGAGCTGGCAAGCCTGGAAGATACCCTGGAACAACTTCAGCAAGCCTGCTCGGAGGGCCGTACCGTCAGCGAGTGCGGCATTCTCGGGGGATTGACTTCAGAGCCTGCTGTAGACCAGCCCGCCGGTAATCACAACCACATTCCGGGCACTCATCACCACACGCCGGGAACGCGCTGAAACTTTCCTCCACGTCATCTGTTGACTCTGTAGCAACTACAGGGTTTTAAATGAATGCATTCTGACAACAGGAGGTATTCATGGCGTGTAGCTGCTCTGCTCCCGAACCCAAGTCCCCGGGTCCCGGCTTTCGCAAAGCCTTGTGGATTGCGCTGTGGGTCAACCTGGCCATGTTTCTGGTGGAAGGCATTGCCAGTTTTCAATCCGGCTCCGTGTCTCTTCTGGCGGATGCCATCGACTTCTTCGGCGACAGCGCCAACTACCTGCTGTCCCTGTCCGTGCTTTCCATGGGTATGCTCTGGCGGGGCCGAGCCGCTATGGTAAAAGGCATTACCATGACCGTTTTTGGTGTCGCCGTACTGGGCCGGGCAATCTGGGTTGCTCAAACTGGCATCACCCCGGAACCACTGACCATGGGCGCCATCGGTCTGCTGGCCCTGGCGGCCAACGCGGGCGTCGCCATAATGCTGTTCAGATTCCGGGAAGGCGATTCCGACATGCGCTCGGTATGGCTGTGCAGCCGCAACGATGCTATCGGCAACATTGCGGTCATGGTGGCGGCACTGGGTGTTTTCGGCACAGGCACCGCGTGGCCGGACCTCATCGTTGCCGCGATTATGGGCACCCTTGCAATCACGGCAGGCACCAGTGTCATGCGTCATGCCCGCAGTGATATTGCCCAGGGAAAAGTCGCTGATGCCGCCCATAGTGGCTGAGCCCGGTCAGATGCCCTGCAGGTTAACGCTCCGCGCCAGCGGAGAAGTCTGTTAACTGGTACTGGAACTCATCATCGGCAATCATCTCATGGCCGTCGTAGTCGATTCGGCGGGGGAAGCCAAACCGGGTGTCGTATTCCACCTCAAGCTTGTGGGGGTCCCGTTTGGCGGAGCGCTCGATAAAACCGAACAGGCCGGTTACCGTGAGCCTGGACGAGTCCAGTTGGCCACGCTGCTGGAGGGGCTGTTCCAGGCCTTCAACCTCCACAACCTCACCATCGGACACAGTTACCCGCAGGGGTTGGCGCAGCTCCGGTGGGCAGTAACAGGTCTGGGTGACGGTTATCTGATAGGTGGAAGGGCCCTCGGCATTCCAGAGCGCCCTTGCCTCCTGCACGGTTTCCGGTGCCTTTGCCGATGACTTATCCGCCGTGGCATCCGATGCTGTGACACCACAGCCTGCCAGTACCAGCGCCGAGAACAGCAACGACAGACCCTGCGCGCGCATCACCCCAGACTCCTGCGGCGAATTCCGACTGCGGCGATGCCCGCTAGCAGCCATAACCAGTGCATGGCGCCACCTCCGCCACTGCCGCCACTTGACCCGGAGCTGTCGGAGTCCGTTTGCCGGGGGGTGCCTGTTGTGCCGGGACCGTCGGTGTCGTCGGATGCAGGTGTGTCTGAGGTTGCCACAGTGATCTCCGTAAGCAGCGAGTCGTTGGCCGGGCGAATGTCTTTGACATCCCCCGTGCTGCTTGCGAGCGTCACATTCTGAAGCAGGGTGAAGGCGGGGCTGGAGCCTGCCACGGCATTAATACTGAGTGGAAGATCCGCGCTCGCAGCAACGCCACTGCAGCTGAATGAAGTGTCATCCAGCAGATCGCAGGGGTTTCCATTGATACTTACGCCTTGCAGTTGCCCTTCGTTCTCACCGATCACTCCGGTAATGGTCAGGCCGTCTGCAGCCTCGGCCGCCTGTTGGTAATCGACGTTGAAGTTGGCCTGAAAGGTGGCGCCCTGCTCCACCTCGAGGGGATTGCCTTCGACATTGGAGATTCCGGCGTCGGCGGGGAAGTTGAAGCACTGCTCAACAGCACTGAGCTCAGAAATTTTGTTGCTGATATCCGCAAAGGAACAGCTTGAAAATGAAGTGGCCGAGGATTCGACGTAGGGGCTCATGATATTTTCGCCCGCCTCACAACTGGTACCAGAGCCGTCATGGTTGGCACCCAGGTTATGGCCGATCTCATGGGCAACGATAACAGCCGTTGTGGCGTTTGAACTGAAAGCATTGGTGACGCCCGTTGCATATCCGCTGCCGTCGCACACCGTTCCCATATAGGCAAGCCCCGCTGTGCTGCCATCGAAGTTGCGACCACTGACGAAATGAAAAATGGACTGCTCACTTTCAAGGAACGGAATACTGTCGGCCAGGCGCTTATCTCTTATATCTCCAAGAAGAGCTCCGGAATCTGTCGTGCCATCAAACAACTCATCCTCCATAAACGTCAGCGAAAGTGTGTCGAACACAATCCCGAACTGATCCGCATAAAATCCTTCCACCATATTGAGGATAGCGCCCGCGCGACTCTCATGGTCATCTGGAAAGCGGCTCTGGAATTGCTGATCGAATGCCAGTTCCAACTCCATCATCAGGCAGGCGCCGTCGACCTTGTCCGCGCAAAGGGTGTCGTAGCTGGCGGAAACTGCCTGCGCCATGGCGGTATCCGCGAGGCTATCAGGGGTAATAGCAGTTTCTCCGTGGATATGGTCAACCCCACACTGGGGCGCTTCCATCTGGCTGAAACTGAAGCTGGTGGCACGATCCGATTGCGACGAGCCGCCCAGCGTGTGCATGCGCCCAAACACAAACGCCAGGCCTTCCCATCCGCTGTCCAGCCGGGAAATCCTTACCCAACTCTCCGGATCTTCCGGGAAGTGGCCCTTGTAGTGCTCCCCGGGAAGGCTTTCGTCGGCGGAGCGACCCGCCACCCGAACCTGCCGGTTTGGCTCAAGCACGGCGTCATAGCCGTGTCCGTCAATCCAGATGCTCTTTACCAGGCTGTCATCCGCAGCTACCGGCATCGCCAATGTGAGCAGGAAGATGAATCCTGAAGCAACAATCTGTATAAACTTGAACGACATTGAACATCCCTGTTTGGTTTCTGAAGAGTTACATGGAATCTAATCATATCGCGAATCAGGCACTACGGAGTTTCCGTAACGTAATGTATTTATGAGGACTGTTTCTGAATTACGGATTTTTTCCTGCTGGCGGCGTTTTGCATTGCTGGCGGCGTTGCTTGTGGCTGCCTCCCTACTGCCGGCCACAACCCTTGAGTGGTCCCGCGCCGGGATCACCGGTGACCAATACTGGCGCCTGATCACCGGCCACTGGGTTCACCTTGGTACCAACCACCTCCTGCTGAACCTGGCCGGATTACTGGTAACCGGCCTGCTGTTTATGCGGCACCCTCCCCTGGCCTGGTGGCTAAGCTATCTGATCCTGTCGCCACTCTTCATTTCCGCTGCCCTGCTGCTTGCCGCACCGGAACTGGCCTGGTACCGGGGTTTCTCGGGCTGCCTTCACGGGCTACTGGTGTTCACTGCGCTGTTCAACCTCAAATCGGATACCCGCTGGAGCCTCATTGTTCTGGGGTTCATTGCAGTGAAGCTGGTATTCGAGAACGTCCTGTATCCCGCAGCCGGGGAAAACCCACTGATCGGGGGCGCCGTGATTACCCAATCCCACTGGCTCGGGGCGCTGACTGGCCTGGTGGCGGGTATTCTGCTGCTTTTCCGCACATCTCCACAGCGCGCTGTCAGGGAATAACCAGCGCCACCATCACCGGAATAAAGGCCAGCGCAAACAGGGTGCTCAGCAACGCCGTACCTGCAGCCTGTTTCGGGGCGGTATCCAGCAGCGTCGCAATCACCACGGTATTGGCCGCGATAGGCGTTATGGAAATCAGGAAGATCGCCTGGTAGACGGCAAGGTTGTAAATACCGAAGAAACTGGCGTCCAGCCACCAGAAGGCCATGGCCGCTATCGGCCAGGACACGAATTTGCCGAAGAAGGCCAGGCCGGTGAAGCGAAGATTGCCCGCCAACCCGCGAAAACTGAGAATGCCCATGCCGATGATCATCATGCCCAGAATGCTGTAAGCCCCGCGCAGGTTGTCAAACAGGGGCGTGAATACATCGGGGATGGAGAAACCGGACAGGTTCAGCATGACCGCCAGAACAAACGCGTACACCGACGGCAGTCGCGCCACCCGTACCAGGGCATCCTTCAGGCTATAACGCCCCAAGGCAGCCAGATAAAAGCCGACTGAGTTCTCGAACAGCGTTGTGCCCAGCATGCACACAATATAGAGCGCCAGGCCTTCCTGGCCGAATAACAACAGGGCTACCGGTATGCCGAAGTATCCCGTATTGCCTGTTCCCACCGACAGCGGAATGAGACTGGCGCTGTCGTCGGCGATTATCCGCTTGGCAATCACCAGATGTACAAAGGCGATGCCGCAACACATGGCGAAGGTCAAAAACGGCAGCAGGATGACTTCCGCCGACAAAGGAGCGGCCATGACACCGGAAAACACCACTGATGGCGTTATGATGTACAGCATGATGCCGGCAATATGCTTGCCGCTGGCCTGCAGGTAGCGACCGGCAATCCAGCCCAGGGCGACGGTGATATACAGCGGAAGTAGTTTATAGAACAGTGCGAGGGCTGCGGCCATGCAGACTCCGGTAAGGGCTGGTAAACCGGGAGTTTAACATCGCCCTGAATATTGATTCAGCCGCTAACGCAAACTGATTTAATTTATTTTAAATACATCTAATTAAATGCGACACTCTGAGTAACATCGCAGCCGGGGGCGCTCCCATGAAACATGAACCGATTGCCGGCACATCATCACCGTGCCTGCTTGCAGAACGACACCGGGACATCGTCTGGCATGAACCGGCGCCAGAGTCCCATGCATTACTGAATGGGCTCAGCCACTGCTTTGGCATTCACCTCAACAACGACAATGACAATCCGGACCAGAACTTCATGAATGAGCTTGGCGGCCTGTTCCAGAAGTGCCGGGTTGAACCTGAAACCGCACTGGAACGCCACAACCGTCCATGGGGCAACGTGTATCTCATCCAGTATGGGGTACTTCGTCTGTTCCGGGAATCACCGACCGGCAAGGTGGCAATTCACCATTTCTTCGCCGAAGGCGACCTCATCTGGCCGGTGTTCGGTCGCAGCAGAACCTCGCGGAACACCCTGTGCCTGACAGCCGTGACACCAGCAACACTCTGGGTAACGGACTTCCCGGCATTCAGGGCCGCTGTCCAGGCAAGGGGGGATGGCGCCTGGGAGAAATTCGCCATTGTATTGACTGAGGAAGTGGCCGAGCTGACCAGTATGCGGGAATTCCGCAAGCAGACAATGCCGGCGAAGGAAAGGTATCGGATGTTACTGGAAGAGTACCCTGAGCTGATCAAGCGGGTTCCGGATAACCAGCTGGCGGCCTGGCTGGGCGTGGTGCCGGCAACCTTCTCCAGGCTGAAGAAGGCCACCGGTATGGGCTGAGCAACTGGCTTATCAGCCGAACAGTTTTACCGCCAGTTCTGCCACATGCCTGCCCTGATAGCGGGCAATATTCAGTTCCTTTTCACTGGGCTGACGGGAGCCATCGCCACCGGCGATGGTGGAAGCGCCATAGGGGGTACCTCCGTTCATCTCCGACACATCGAAGAAATCGGGAATACCGTACCCGAGAGGTACAATAACCATGCCGTGGTGGGCCAGGGTGGTCCAGAATGAGCTGATGGTATGCTCCTGGCCGCCGCCAGTTCCGGTTGAGGTGAACACACTGGCAAGCTTGCCGTGAAGCTTGCCTTCAGCCCAGAGGCCTCCCGTCTGGTCCAGGAAGGTACGCATCTGCCCGGACATATTGCCGAACCGCGTCGGTGTACCGAAGATCACCGCGTCATATTCCGGCAGTTCCTTGGGATCCGCCACGGGCGCGGCCTGGTCGGATTTGCCCCCGGCGCCCTGAAATGCCTGATCAGACATGGTTTCCGGAACACGCTTTACCGTCACCTCAGCACCGGAGACGCCCTTTGCGCCCTCAGCGACGGTGCTGGCCATGGTTTCGATGTGACCGTACATGGAGTAATAAAGAACAAGTACCTTTGCCATTGTGTAGAGCCTCCTGCCTGTTGCAGTTGATTGATGGTTAAAGGCTACTCTCTGGAAAGGTATGGAAAAACCGGAAGATTTCAGCCGGCTTGTTCAGAATTTCTGATCATTCTCACGGCGATGTCGCACTTCCACCATTGCGTACACGTGTGCGCTGAAGTACCGTAACGATATGAACGAACTGGAAAGCATCTCAATGAACGATAACGGCTCTGCCACGGACTCTCCCCACTACCGCATCGAAGAATGGTTGAACAGCGCCACCCACGGGCTGGGTGCCATCCTGAG
>CAZFPG010000023.1:0-17884 GCA_964521055.1 uncultured Marinobacter sp. | reverse complement strand
CTCTGCGCCGGAATGTGACGACTGACGAAGTCGGCAATGCCGCTGCTTTCATGTGCTCCGACATGGCCAGCGGTATCACCGGCGAGATCATGTACGTGGATGCCGGCTTCAACATTACCGGTATGGGCGAACTGGAAGAGTAACAGCGCCTGCAGTTCCCCGGTGGGGCCTCTGCCCTGCCGGGAAACACCGTTAACCTTCAGACATTGCCCTGGCAACCGCTTCAACCCATTCCAGGTGCTCCGTATCGTCCGATTCCAGGATCTGTAGCCCCACCAGCCAGCCACCGGCGTCGGCCGGGCGGCACCACACCACCTCCACCATCAGCCGGAATGGTTCCGACACCTCTTCCAGGCTCACCGAGGCGGGCAATAACGCCCCCGTTGTCAGCGGTTCAGTAGTGGTAAGCCGGATTCCCCTTGCGGACAGATCACTGGTGCGGGAGACCAGCGTGCGATCTTCGCTGTCATCAACATCATCAGGAACTGATGCCTCCAGCTCGATGGCCACCCGGGCACTCGCCGTCAAACGGTACTCGGAACGGTTGTCACCGGATTCCGGGGAATCGTCGTAGTCACCGAAGCTGTAATCAATATCGCTCATGATCTATCACCTGACGTTGCCGGTTAACCGATCAGTTCCGGCCAACCCGGATGCGACCCACAACCCTGGAGAGGGTGTCGTCAAATTCTGCCGAGGTTCCCAACACGCGAATGCGGCCGGAAACAATCTCTTCCACCAGTTCGTCCACCAGAAACTCCCTGCGGTTCAGGCCCAACCGATCCACGAATACCAGTTTCCTTGAGGCGTTGATGCGTACCGCCAGTTTGAGCCGAACAGGGTCCTTTCCGTCGCCGGTGCCTTGCTCAACAATCCAGCCACCAAGTTTGATACCGTCAACAAGGGACCGTGCTGCCGCTTCCTTTTCACGTAGCAGTCGTTCCTGCTCTGCCTCCTCATCGGCCAGGCGCTGGGCTTCCGCCACCTCGTTCAGGCGGGCTGTTTCGGCCTGCCTTTCAGCTTCTTCCGCTTGTCGCCGCTGCTCCGCCTCGTCCTTTTCCCGACGCAGGGTCTCGGCCCGTTCCTGCGCTTCCTTCGCCGCTTTCTCACGCTGAAGTTTCTGGCGATCAAGCACGATCGACAGCGACGTAACCGTTTCCGCCAGTACTTCCCCGAATGGCTTTAAGGGAGGTAAGGGCCGTAGCGTGCCGCTTTCGTGGGCACTGACAAAGCGGGACCAGGGCATCACTCCGAGTTTTACGCCGGCGCCGTTGGTCCAGAGGACTTCGCAGGTTTCCGGCAGCAGCGCAAAAAAGAACCGGCGCTGCTCGCTGGTGCCCTCGCCTTCCACAAACCATTGCCCCTGTACGGGCGCAACCTCTTCCTCTGTGGGCGCAGAGAACGTGAGCCACGAAGGGTCCCAGGAGAAACGATTGTCCGGTGGCAGGGCGGGTACCAGATCCGGGGTTTCTCCCCTGAGGCGCGCCACCATAACTTCCTGGACACCCTCCAGGGCTTTTTCACCCAAAGGTTTTTTCTGCACTCGATTCCACACGTCGACTATGCGGTCGCCAATCTGTTCCCCAACGGTGTAAAGACGATTGCGGTCCCGATCCGACAGGCCAGGATCGCCAATCCAGACAAGCCACTCCAGCAGTTTGCCAGCGTGACGCCAGTTTTCACCGTCGATACCCTCTTCCCAGACAATCTGCTTCAGTAACCCGAACCAGTGGTCGAAAATGAAGCCTACGACAGCCTGTGGTAGCTCCCGGTTCTGCATGGCCCTCCCCACCAGAGCACGGGCCGTCTGCTCCGCCCGCCGTTGCCTGGCCGCACCCTGCTCCGTTGCAAGCAGGCGCTGGCGCAGCCTGTCATTCTGCTGTTCCCGTTTGGCGGCCTCCTCTTCCCACTGACGGCAAAACGCAAGCACCGGCTCTATATCGCCGGATTCGAAGCTGCCGGACACCGCAATAACCAGGGCGTCCAACTGTTCCAGTACTGCCCTGGCCGAACGGCCGCCAGAGGCACTCCAGCCACGACAATCCTGCAGGCTGTCCAGCCATTGGATCAGGGTGTCATGGAGCGCTCCGGCACCTTCAAGGTTCATCCGCCAGGCGAAGAAGAACCGAAGCCGCGCGATGCGACGGGCCAATTCCGGGTGCAGACCGCTGGTTTTGAGGAATACGCCCATGATGCGGTCTGCAACGTAGGCGGAGTTGATCTGCTGGACAGACCAGGTCAGGGAAACCGAGCGAATCACGCGGGTGACAGGCTCGTCCCTCTGCTCGGTCCAGCATGAGTGCAGCAAGGGCCGCCAGTCGCTGATGGCATCAGGTGGAAGCTTTCGGGCAGGGTATGGGAGATCGGGAACGCGAATGCCGGAGAGCACGTCGGCCATCTTTTGTGGAACCCGCTTTCGGGGCAGCGTTTTTCCCTTGTTCGGCGTGCCTTGCTGCATCCGTTCTCCGCGCGTCAGAAGCGTTGAAAAGGTTTATCAAATAACGCAGTATAACCAACTCGCCGGGGTTTACTGCAACTAAACACTGGCCAGTCATGTTTTATGCAACGGGGACAACAACAGAATGTCGGGCACCAAATTAGAGAATCTGAATGTGGCGAGTCAGGAACCATTGATTACCCCTGAAGCGCTGAAGCGGGAACTGCCGCTTTCCGGCAAGGCCGCCGAATCCGTTGAAAATGGCCGTCAGGCTATTTATGACATCATGGACGGCAAGGATCATCGCCTGTTTGTGGTGGTGGGCCCCTGCTCCATTCACGATGTCGAGGCAGCCCGGGAATACGCCGCCAAACTGAAAAAACTGGCCGACGAAGTCAGCGACACCCTGCTCATTGTTATGCGGGTCTATTTCGAGAAGCCCCGCACGACCGTGGGCTGGAAGGGCCTGATTAACGACCCCCACCTGAACGATACCTTCGATATCGAGCAGGGCCTCCATATCGGTCGCCGCCTGCTGCTGGACATTTCCGAACTGGGCCTGCCGACTGCCACCGAAGCGCTTGACCCGATCTCACCGCAATACCTGCAGGATACCATTTCCTGGTCCGCCATTGGTGCGCGTACCACCGAGTCCCAGACTCACCGGGAAATGAGCAGCGGTCTGTCCATGGCCATCGGTTTCAAGAACGGTACGGATGGCAGCCTGGATGTTGCAGTTAACGCCATGAAGTCGGTGTCCCACCCCCACAGCTTCCTGGGGATCGACCAGCAGGGCAAGGTGGCCATTATCCGCACCCGTGGCAATAACTACGGCCATGTGGTTCTTCGTGGTGGCGGTGGCAAGCCCAACTACGATTCGGTCAGCGTTGCACTGTGTGAACAGGCGCTCGAAAAAGCGAAACTGCGTCAATCCATCATGGTGGACTGCAGCCACGCCAACTCCAGCAAGGACCCGGCAATCCAGCCATTGGTTATCCAGGACATTACCCACCAGATCCTCGAAGGCAATCAGTCCATTCAGGGTCTGATGGTGGAGAGCAATCTGAACTGGGGCAACCAGTCAATTCCGGAGAACCTGTCCGACCTCAAGTACGGTGTGTCAGTGACGGATGCCTGTATTGACTGGGAAACCACCGAAAAAGCCCTGCACGAAATGCGGGACAAGCTCAAAGACGTGTTGCCGAAACGGCGCGGCTGATCCCCGGCCCCGCAATTGATCAGGAAAGGCGGCTGAGCTTCAGCCGCCGACCCAGTCCAGCCTGCTTCTCAGGGTTACCACATTGCCGATGATGACCAGTGTGGGAGCGGACACCGCATTTTCCTCTACCCGCTCGACAATATTGGACAGGTCCCCGACAACCACCTGCTGATGAGGCGTGGTCCCCCGGGACACCAGTGCAACCGGCATATCCGGCGACATGCCATTGGCAATCAGCTGCCGGCAGATGATGGGTAACCCTACCAGCCCCATGTAGAACACCAGGGTCTGGTTGTTCTGGACAAAGTCCTTCCATGGCAGGTCGCAGGTATCATTCTTGAGATGGCCGGTCACAAACCGGACCGACTGGGCATGATCCCTGTGCGTAAGCGGTATGCCGGCATAAGCCGCACATCCGGACGCGGCGGTAATCCCGGGCACCACCTGAAAACGCACACCGGCCGCCGCCAGGGTTTCGATTTCTTCGCCCCCGCGGCCAAAGATAAAGGGATCCCCCCCTTTGAGCCGAACCACCTTGCGCCCCTTGCGCGCAAGCTCCACCAGCCGGTTGTTGATCTGGTCCTGGGGCAAGGTATGGTTTGCCCGTTGCTTGCCCACATGGATGCGTTCAGCGGATTCGGGAATGAGTGACAGGATTTCCGGGGACACCAGGCGGTCGTACAGCACCACCTCGGCAGAACGGATCAACCGCCAGGCCTTCAGGGTAAGCAGTTCAGGGTCGCCCGGCCCGGCGCCAACAAGGGCGACCTCTCCTTCGGAATTGTTGGGATTCTCCGTTACCGGATTCTTGCGGTACCGAACTGGTGCAGGCTTTGCGCTAACACCCTTCCATGGTGCATCGTCGGATCTGTCACTCATTGGATTCTTTCTACACCTCCCATATACGGCTTCAGGACTTGGGGAACCAGGATGCTGCCGTCTTCCTGCTGGTAGTTTTCCATGACCGCAATCAGTGCACGGCCCACGGCAAGGCCGGAACCGTTAAGGGTATGAACCGGCTCAGGCTTGTTGGTTTCCGGATTACGCCAACGTGCATGCATGCGCCGTGCCTGGAAATCACGGGTGTTGGAGCAGGAAGAGATCTCGCGGTATTTATCCTGGCCCGGCAGCCACACCTCGATATCGTATGTGCGTGCCGCAGCGAAGCCCATATCGCCACCGCAGAGATCCACCAACCGGTAAGGTAACTCCAGTAGCTGCAGCACCTTTTCCGCGTGCCCTGTCAGCGCCTCAAGGGCCGCTTCCGAATCCTCGGGACAAACCACCTGAACCAGTTCCACCTTGTCGAACTGGTGCTGCCGGATCATGCCCCGAGTATCACGCCCGTAGGAACCGGCTTCGCTGCGGAAACAGGGGGTATGGCAAACCATCTTCAGGGGCAGCTCCCTGGCGTCCAGGATGGTATCGCTCACCAGGTTGGTAGCCGGTACTTCCGCGGTGGGAATCAGGTACAACGGCTTCTCACCGTCCATGCGGAACAGGTCTTCCTCGAATTTGGGCAACTGGCCGGTACCGTAAAGGGTCTCTGCGTTAACCAGATAGGGCACATAGGCTTCCATGTAGCCATGCTCTTCGGTGTGAAGATTGAGCATGAACTGGGCCAGCGCCCGATGCAGCCGTGCAACCGGGCCACGCATCACCGCAAAACGGGAATGGGCCAGGCGTGTCGCGGTTTCAAAGTCCAGACCGCCAAGGGCTTCTCCCAGTGCCACATGATCTTTGGGCTCAAAGTCGAACGTTCTCGGGGTGCCCCAGCGACGCACCTCAACATTGTCGTCCTCGCTCTCTCCCGCCGGTACCGTCTCATCCGGCAGATTGGGAATCGCCGCCAGGAAGTCATTCAGCTCTTCCTGAAGCACGCGTAATTCATCTTCAGCATCGGACTTCTGCTTCTTCAGGTTTTCCACTTCATCCAGCAACGGCTGGATGTCTTCCCCGGCGGCCTTGGCCTTGCCAATGGACTTGGACCGACGGTTCTGCTCGCCCTGCAAGGTTTCCGTTTTCACCTGGATCGCCCGGCGGCGTTCCTCAAGCTGATCGAAGGTGGCTTTGTCAAAATCAAAGCCCTTGATGGCCAGGCGACGGGCGATCTCTTCAGTCTGGGTGCGGACACGTTTGGGATCGAGCATGGTTATCCTGAGTTTTCCGGTTCAAAGGTAAGTGGACACGTTTTTAACAATTGACTGGGCATTATACCCGGGAGGATGCCTGTGGCTACAGCAGGCGCGGCCAGACGGGAATTTCAGCTTTGCGGATAGCGCTTGCGGGGGCTGTTCCTGTTCCATTCGCCCAGGCGGCCGAGCTTTTCCGCGAGTTTTATTTCCAGGCCACGGTTGACCGGTTGATAGTATCGCCGTTGATGCATCGCTTCCGGCAGGTAGGATTCGCCGGCTGCAAAGGCTTCAGGCTCATCGTGGGCATAACGGTATTCATCGCCATGACCCATGGACTTCAGCAACTTGGTGGGGGCATTGCGCAGGTGTACCGGCACTTCGTAATCCGGATCGTTGCGGATATCGGCCATGCACCGGTTGAACGCCTTGTACACCGCATTGCTCTTGGGCGCCAATGCCAGGTAGGTCACCGCCTGGGCAAGGGCCAGTTCCCCTTCCGGCGAACCCAGTCTTTCCTGGGCCTCCCAGGCGTCCATGGAAATCTGCAACGCCCTGGGGTCCGCATTGCCAATGTCCTCGCTGGCAATCCTTGCCAGCCGGCGGGCCACGTAGAGGGGATCACAACCGCCATCGAGCATCCGGCACAACCAGTACAGGGAGCCATCGGGATCCGAGCCTCGCACCGACTTGTGCAATGCCGATATCTGGTCATAGAAGACGTCGCCGCCCTTGTCGAAACGCCGGAGACTGGTCTGCAGCACCTGCTCGAGATGGTCGCGGGTGATCTTCGCACTGCTATCGCCGTCAGGCTCGGCAAGATCCGTTGCCACCTCGAGGATATTCAACGCCCGCCTGGCATCCCCGCCGGCCGCGGATGCCATCAGATCCAGTACCGATTGCTCAACCGTGAAACGCCCGCCCAGACCTTCCGGCGAGGACAGGGCCCGGGCCAGCAATTCCAGAATATCGTCATCGGAGAGGTTCTTGAGGACATACACCCGGGTGCGGGACAACAGGGCGCTATTGAGTTCGAAAGAAGGGTTTTCCGTGGTGGCGCCCACGAAGATGAAGGTGCCGTCCTCGATATGGGGCAGAAAGGCATCCTGCTGACTTTTGTTGAAACGGTGAACCTCGTCCACAAACAACAGCGTATCCCGGCCTTCGCTGCGCTTGCGCTCCTTTGCCCGCTCTACAATCGCGCGGATGTCCTTCACGCCGCTCAGGACGGCCGAGACGGTCTCGAAGCTCAGGTCGCTGAGGTTGGCCAGCAGGCGCGCAAAAGTGGTCTTCCCGACGCCTGGAGGCCCCCACAGGATCATGGAATGGAGCTGCCCCTGCTCCACGGCCCGGCGAAGGGGTTTGCCTTCGCCTACCAGATGGGCCTGGCCGACGTATTCATCAAGGCTTGCCGGGCGCATTCGTGCAGCCAGTGGCCGAAACCCCTGCTGCTCCGCGAACAGGCTCTCCTGCATCAGGCCCCGTCCCGGATCACATCCACGTCATCGGGGTATTCGAGAACAAAGGCGCTGTCGCTCACCTCCTCGTTCAGGCGGATATCCTCAAAGCTCAGCACACTCAGCTGGGACAGGGAATCTTCCATGCGCATCTCCTGAAGCTCGCCGCCGGAAAATTTAAGCTGCAGCGACACGAATAACGAGTCCTCGCTTCTGGGCTCAAGGGTAAATTCCGTGGTGTTGTCGCCGGTGGAGCGCATTGACACCTTGTAGGTTTCGTCAAGGTTGTCCACTTCCCCGCTAAGCAGCAACGCCGGTGTGGTCGAGACTTTCTCATCCAGGCTGTGAACCGTGACCTGCTCAAGGTCCGGGTCGTAAACCTCTACCTTGGAGCCATCACTGACGACAAACTGGGAATGAGGCTCGCTGGTCTCCCAGTAGAACAGGCCGGGGCGTTTGGCCTTGAGGGAACCCCGGCTTTCCTGAACACGATTGCCATTTTCATTCACCACAATCTGGATAAAGCTGGACTGAAAGGATTCGTAACTTTCCAGCATGGAGGCCAGTTCCGCCGCGGCTTCTTCACCACTCTGCCCGTCACCGGCGTTTTCGGCCTGGGCGGGCATGACAAACGCGAACAATGCCGCGAATACGGAGACGAGCCATAAACCCTTTCGTGATTCCGTCATTAATCTTTACTCCTAATCTCTTGGTGGCGGTGGTGCCAGTACTTCGCGGGCACCATTGTGCCCGGCGGCGCTGACCACACCGGATGCTTCCATGGCGTCTACCAGGTTTGCCGCCCGGTTGTAGCCGATCTTGAATTTCCGCTGCACGGATGAAATCGAAACACGCCGGCCTTCAGTCACGAATGCCACTGCTTCATCGAACAGGGCATCCCCTTCACTGTCACCGCCCCCGTCGCTCAGGCTCGGCACACCGGGCAGATTCTCACCCTCGGCACCGTTAAGAACATCGTCTACATAGACCGGCTCACCACGGGCCTTCCAGGCACTGACCACCCGGTGTACTTCATCGTCGTCCACGAAAGCGCCATGAACGCGCACCGGTAAACCTGACCCGGGGGGAAGGTAGAGCATGTCACCGTGACCCAGCAACTGCTCGGCACCGCCCTGGTCCAGTACCGTGCGAGAGTCAATCTTGGACGATACCTGGAACGACATACGAGTGGGGATATTGGCCTTAATCAGCCCGGTGATCACATCTACCGAGGGTCGCTGGGTAGCGAGAATCAGGTGTATACCGGCCGCACGTGCTTTCTGGGCAATCCGTGCGATCAGCTCTTCCACTTTCTTGCCAACGATCATCATCATGTCGGCGAATTCGTCGATCACTACCACGATAAACGGCAGGGTTTCCAGCTCAGGACGCTCCTGCTCATCATCAGCCAGGTATTGATCCGGCTTCCAGGTGGGGTCCAGCAAAGGCTCCCCCGCCGCTGCAGCATCTTTTACCTTGCGGTTGTAACCAGCCAGGTTGCGAACACCCAGGCTTGCCAGCAGCCGGTAACGGCGCTCCATTTCAGCCACACACCAGCGCAAGGCGTTGGCGGCGTCTTTCATATCGGTCACCACCGGTGCCAGCAGGTGTGGAATACCATCGTAGATGCTCAGTTCCAGCATCTTCGGGTCCACCATGATGAAGCGGACCTCCTCCGGGGTAGCTTTAAACAGCATGCTAAGGAGCATCGCGTTTACACCCACCGACTTACCGGAACCCGTGGTACCCGCGACCAGCAGGTGCGGCATTTTCGCGAGGTTGGCCACCATTGGATTACCGCCAATGTCGTTCCCCAGCGCGAGAGTCAGGGCAGATGAGGATTCCGTGAATACCCGGGCGCTCAATACCTCGCTGAGCCTCACCATTTCCCGTTCTTCGTTGGGGATTTCGATACCGACAACGGACTTTCCAGGGATTACCTCTACCACGCGGACACTGAGAACGGCCAATGCGCGCGCCAGGTCTTTCGCCAGGTTGGAGATCTTGCTCACCTTCACACCGGGCGCTGGCTTGATTTCAAAGCGGGTGATAACCGGACCGGGATTCACCTCGACTACTTCCACGGATACACCGAAGTCCGCCAGTTTCTCCTCCAGCAGTCGCGACATGTGCTGCAGAGACTCTTCAGAATACCCCTTCTCTTTTCGCTCTTCCGGCGGGTCCAGCAGCGAAATGGGCGGAATGGTGCTCTCTATGTCCTCGAGCAGCGATGCCTGTTTACTGCTACCACTGCCGTTTGTTGCAGACTGATCTTCTCGCTTGAACGGAGAGATCTTCAGTGACTTACCTGAGGGTGCCTTCTTGCCATTCTTGGAATCAGGCTCGGGTACATCAACAGCAGGTACGCTGTCATCCCGGGAACTGAAGCTTTCAAGCCGCGCCGGTTCAGTATCGGCAACAGATTGCACACCTTCGAGCCCGGGCTCACGCCGTTCTTTCGGGGCCGCTGCGGGCTTTTCCTTTTTCTTGCGGGAGCCCAGACCCAGCAAACGCTTCCACCAGGACGCACCGGTGGCTGGCCTGTCTTTGCCCGGTACCTTGTCCCGAACAACTGGCGGCTCCACTGTTTTCTTTGCAGGCTCCGGCGATGCGGGGCCCGACGCACCTGGAGCGTTCCGGGGCTTGCCGGAAGAGGTAAACAGGTTCCTGATGCCGTTACCGGCTCGCAAGGTCACACTCCCAAGCTGGTCCATCAGCCAGAACCAGGAAAGCCCGGTACTCACCGTCAGTGCAAACAGGAATATTGAAATGAGCAACAGAGTCGTAGCCGGCAGGTTAAAGAAACGCACCATTGCTTCGGAAACGGCGGCGCCAAGCACACCACCGGACGTAACCCCAAGCCCGAACACGGAGTACAGTGACAGCAGGCTGGTGGCCGACAACAGGATCAGCAGGAAGCCGCCAAAGCGCAGCAGGAACAGCGGCATATGCATGTCGATGGGATCGTTCCGGCGGCGGATAAGCATCAGCGCGTAGGCTGCAATCATCACCGGGAACAGGAAGGCTACATGGCCAAAGAAGTCACGCAGCAGGCTGGCGAGCCAGGCACCGGTGCGGCCGGCATAATTCTGCACGCTCGTTTCATGGCCTATGCTGGCCCAGCCCGGGTCAGAGGGACTGAAGGTCACCAGAGCCATGCCCAGATAGATGCACAACGCAATCAGGGCGATCACCGCCCCTTCCCTGGCACCCTGGGCCAGAAAACGACGGAATCGCACCTGCTTTTCGGTCAGCTCACCTGATTTTTTTGCTTTTGCGCTCTCAGCCATGAATGCTCAGACAGTTCCCTGACGGTAATTTTCAAGAGCCTCAAATCCGCGTTGCAAATCGGTTTTGAGATCCTCAACAGCTTCTATACCTACCGAGATCCGTACCAGATTTTCGGTAATACCCGCCTGCTCCTTGTCTTCCGGAGACAGCCGGCCATGGGTCGTGGTAGCCGGATGCGTAATGGTGGTTTTGACATCGCCAAGATTGGCGGTAATGGAAATCATCCGGGTGGCGTCGATAAAGGCCCAGGCCTGCTCCCTTCCGCCTTTAACGGTAAACGACAGCACACCGCCGAATCCGCTCTGCTGACGCTTTGCCAGCTCATGCTGCGGGTGATCCGTCAGACCGGCATAGTACACCCGGTCCACGGCGCCCTGCCCTTCCAGCCATCTGGCCAACTCTAACGCATTGTCACAATGGGCGCGCATACGGATTGGTAAGGTTTCCAGCCCCTTGAGAAAAACCCAGGCATTGAAGGGGCTCATGGTGGGGCCGGCCGAACGCAGGAAACCGTAGACTTCTTCCATCAGCTTGTCGGAGCCTACCACCACACCGCCAACACAGCGGCCCTGGCCATCCAGGTATTTGGTGGCGGAGTGAATAATAATGTCCGCGCCATGCTCGAACGGCCGCTGCAGCACCGGCGTACAGAAACAGTTGTCCACCACAAACAGGGCGTCGTTGTCGTGGGAGAGCTTTGCCAGTGCATCCATATCCGCCACTTCACACAGCGGGTTGGAGGGCGTTTCGATGAAGATCATCCGGGTTTCCGGACGAACCGCGGCCTGCCATTGCGCCATGTCTGTCAGCGCCACAAAGGTGGTTTCCACGCCAAACCTGGCCAGGTATTTCTGGAACAGTACGTTGGTGGTACCAAACACCCCCCGGGAACAGATCACGTGATCACCGGATTTCAGCAGCGCCATGCAGGTGGCAAGAATGGCTGCCATGCCGGAGGAGGTAGCCACAGCCCGCTCTCCCCCTTCCATTGCCGCGATCCTGGCCTCGAATGCCTGCACCGTGGGATTGGTAAAGCGGGAATAGATATTGCCCGGCTCCTCGCCGCCAAAACGGGCCGCCGCCTGGGCTGCACTGCCATAGACAAAGCTCGACGTCGGGAAGATGGCGTCGCTGTGTTCCAACTGGCCAGTACGGATCTGCCCGGCACGGACCGCGAGAGTGTCCACAGACATGCCCTCAAGATCCGATTCGGGGATCAGGACATGCTCTTCGCGGCGATAGGTCATGACAAACTCCTGTTTACGACCATGGTTTGGTCAGTCTTCATCGTTATACAGATCAATAATACCGTTATCGGAAGAATCCGAAGAATCTCCACCACCGGCCTGGAAGCGGTTCTCATCGTTACGGGCGGCTTCCAGCTTGTTCAGATACGCTGCGTCCACATCACCAGTCACGTAGTTACCGGTAAACACCGAGCATTCCCAGCCTTCGATATCCGGGTTCACATCGTTCACGCAGGTAATGAGGTCATCGAGATCCTGGTAGAGCAGCCAGTCAGCACCGATCAGTTCCCCGATCTCCTCAACGCTGCGGTCATGGGCTATCAGCTCGTTGACCGACGGCATATCAATGCCATAGACATTGGGATAGCGAACAGGGGGCGCAGCGGAGGCAAAATACACCTTGCGGGCACCGGCATCCCGGGCCATCTGTACAATCTCCTTGCAGGTGGTGCCCCGTACGATGGAATCGTCCACCAGCATCACGTTCTTGCCCCGGAACTCGAGATCAATGGGGTTCAGCTTCTGGCGCACTGACTTCTTGCGCATTTTCTGGCCGGGCATGATAAACGTCCGGCCGATGTACCGGTTCTTTATAAAGCCCTCCCGGAACTTGACCCCCAGCCGGTGCGCCATCTGCATGGCCGAGGTACGGCTGGTATCGGGAATGGGCATGACCACATCGATATCATGGTCCGGTCGTTCCCGCAGCACTTTTTCCGCCAGGGTTTCGCCCATTCGAAGGCGTGCCTTGTAAACCGACACTTTGTCGATGATGGAGTCCGGTCGCGCGAAGTACACGTGTTCGAAAATGCAGGGGTACAGGTGCGGCTCTTCCGCGCACTGCTGGGTATAAAGCGTGCCGTCGGTTTCAATGTAGACCGCCTCGCCGGGCGCAATATCCCGCACCAGCCTGAAACCGGCTGCGCTGAGTGCCACGCTCTCGGAGGCAATCATGTACTCTTCCCCGTCGTCGGTCTTGCGCACGCCATAGCAGGCAGGGCGAATACCATTGGGGTCGCGGAAACCGACAATGCCATAGCCGGTAATCATGGCAATCACTGCATAGGCGCCACGACAGCGCTTGTGTACCGCGCGTACAGCAGCAAAAATCTCTTCTTTGGTGGGATCCAGTTTACCCAGCTTCTGCAGCTCGTGGGCAAATACGTTCAGCAGCACTTCCGAATCCGAGTTGGTGTTGATATGACGCAGATCGGTGCGGAACAGGTCGTTGCTGAGGTCATCGGCGTTGGTCAGGTTGCCGTTGTGCGCAAGGGTTATGCCATAGGGGCTGTTGACGTAGAACGGCTGGGCCTCTGCAGAGCTGGAACTTCCCGCCGTGGGATAACGCACGTGCCCAATGCCCACATTGCCCACCAGCCGCCGCATATGGCGGGTACGGAATACATCCCGAACCAGCCCGTTGTCCTTGCGGAGGTAAAAGCGCTCATCCTGGAAGGTAACGATACCCGCTGCATCCTGGCCCCGGTGCTGTAATACGGTCAGCGCGTCGTAAAGCGACTGATTCACGTTGGAAGTACTGACTATGCCGACAATGCCACACATGGATACGGTAATCTCCGAAGCGTTAAAACTGAATGTTAGCGGGACGCGGAAGCAGGTTCCACGTTATCTTCCTGTTGAGTGTCGGGGGAGTCTTCCGTGCCTCCACCTGCCGGCCCGAGAAATCGGGCAAATTCATCCCCAAGGGTTCTCCGCGACCAGTCCTCCACCACAGCCAGGCGGTCGATCATCACGGACGTGCGCCACCAGGTATCTTCTGCCAGGGGCGTATAACGGGTGAAGGCAATAGCTACGATCACCACCACCACACCCCGTAACAGGCCAAAGCCCATACCCAACACGCGATCGGTCGCGGACAGGCCGGTTGCCCTTACCAGGTGTCCTATCAGGTTATTGATGATTGCACCAACGATCAGGGTGGCAAAGAACAGAATGGCAAATGCCGCAATCAGCCGCACCAGCGGCGTTTCAACGGTGCCCTCGAGGAGAGTCTGCATCTGGGGGTGAAACGTTCGGGCAATAATGAACGCACCTACCCAGGTTATCAGTGACAGCGCTTCCTTGATGAAGCCACGCTTGAGACTGATAAGGGTAGAAACAGTAATCAGGGCAATGATGACCCAGTCAATCCAGATCAGCGCATCCATGGAAAACCCGGTGGAAATAAGGAAGCGCGAATTCTATCAGGAAACGTCACCCGACCAAACCGCCCATTACGCATTACTGACCGCAGTCCGCTGCCCTATTTGTCGCCTGACGTAACCAGGCTGTTGAGGCCGAAGGATTTGTCGAGCACCTGCTTGGCCTTCTCGGCTTCCGCTTTTTCTGCAAACGGGCCGCTGAAAACCCGGGTCAGTTGGGCATCGCCACGGGTTATCTGCTGAAGATGGGAGTTGTAGCCTTTCTCCCGAACCTTATTGCGCAGATTCCTGGCATTATCAGCACTGCCGAAACTGCCCAGCTGCACCACCCAGGCGCCTTCCAGGGAGCGGGTAAATTCCGCCTCATCCTCGTCCCTGACCGGCTCTTCCGCTTCCGCCTCATCGGGTTGCGGTTGCGACACCTCCGTCTGGTCAACAGTCGGGGCAGGCTCCTTCGGTGCCTCTGCCTCCGAGACCTCCTCTATCGGCTCGTCGACGACAGGCTGCTGTACGGTCTCGGTTGGGTCATCACCACTGGACTCTTCAAGACGGTAGGCAGGAGTCTCTGGAACGTCGGGTTCCGGCGTTTCTACTTCGGGGAACGGGGGTTCCTCGGGAATCTTGATGGACGTGGATTCACGTTCGGAGTGTGGCTCATCAAACATCATCGGCACAAAGATAACGGCAAGAGACACCAGCACCAGCGCCCCGATGATTCTTTGCTTCAATCCATCCACGTTACGCTATCCCCTGTTAATCAAAGACTCGCCATAATTGACCAGACCCGTGCCCGATAGTAACTGTCGCCTTCCGAGAACTCAAAGCCTCATGGCGGGCATGACGGATATTTAAGATGCTTTATTTTCCCAGAGCTTCCCGTGCCGCCGCAACGGTATAAAATGAGCCGAACACAATGACAAGGTCATCGGCGGCGGCAGCAGCCATGGCTCGCTCCAGGGCTTCCCGTACCGAGATCGACAGCCCTGGGGAGGCCGGCCCGACAACACCCGCCAGTCGCGCTACCAGCTCCTGGCTGCCCAGGCCACGGGGCACATCCAGGCTGGCAAGGTACCAGTGATCGACCACCTGGTTCATCGCACTGGCCACACCCTCCACATCCTTGTCAGCGAGTGCTGCGTATACCGCGTGCACCCGCCCCGAACCACGCCTCTGGCCTATTCGGGCTGCCAGCCATGCAGCTGCATGGGGATTATGGCCGACATCCGCCACCACCCGCGGTGAAGAGCACAGGACTTCGTAACGACCCGGCAGGGTAACGCCCGCAAGCACCTGCTCTATAACCGGTAATTCCAGGTCCGGCTCGAGATGACGGATGGCCACAACGGAAGCCGCCAGGCTGTGGACAGGAAGCCCGTTGTCGGGAATTCTGACTTCATCACCATAACGGGACTGCCTCAGGGTGAATCCACCGCTGGCGTTATCGTCGTCCCGGGAAGACACCAGTTGGTATGTCTCACCCGGACGTTCAAGCCGGACCTTCTGGGCGGCAACCTGTTGCAGCACGGATTCGGGAGGATCGATATCCGCATAAATGGCGCTGATACCCGGGCGCAGTATCCCCGCCTTCTCGAAACCGATAACCTCACGGTTGTCGCCCAGAAAGGCCACATGATCGATGTCCACCGAAGTGATGATCGCCAGGTCCGGGTCCAGCACATTCACCGCATCAAGCCGGCCACCGAGCCCCACTTCCAGCACCCAGTCCTGCACACCGGCTTCCCGGAATATGACGAACGCGGCCAGGGTACCAAACTCAAAATAGGTCAGCGTGGTATCACGCCTTGCAGCCTCAACCTGCTCGAATGCATGAACCAGCCGGTCATCGCTCACATCGCAACCGTTAATGCGAACACGTTCGTTATAACGCTGCAGATGCGGCGAGGTGTAGGCACCGGTAGACCGGCCGGAACGAATCAGCAGCTTCTCGATCGCCACCACCGCACTGCCCTTGCCGTTGGTACCACCGACGGTAATGATTCGTGCGGAAGGGTTACTCCGGAACAGGCGCCGCAGTACCAGAAGTACACGGTCGAGGCCGAGGTCGATTTCCGAGGGATGGATGGATTCAAGGTAGCAAAGCCACTGCTCAAGAGTGGCGCCAGCGCCCGGCACACCAGAGTGCCGGGCGCTGGCATTATTCTGGCTGGGCATCGGTTTCCGGTCGCTCCGACACCTCAAACTCTATCGGTTCTTCAGTAGCGGGCTTATCAAGGCCGGTAAACTTGGCCAGCAATGCGGCAATACGTTCGCGCATCTGGTGGCGATGCAGGATCATGTCGATAGCACCATGCTCCAGCAGGAATTCGCTGCGCTGGAAGCCCTCGGGCAGCTTTTCGCGAACCGTCTGTTCGATAACGCGGGGGCCGGCAAACCCGATTAATGCGTAAGGCTCTGCGATGTTGAGGTCGCCCAGCATGGCCAGGCTAGCGGAAACACCACCAAACACTGGGTCCGTCATCACCGAGATGTAGGGAATGCCTTCCTGCTTCATACGCTCAAGCACCGCAGCGGTCTTCGACATCTGCATCAGCGACAGGATGGCTTCCTGCATTCGCGCGCCACCACTGGCAGAGAAACACACCAGGGGAATCCGTTCTTCCAGGCACACGTTGGCCGCCTGGACAAACTTCTCGCCCACAACCTGGCCCATGGAACCGCCCATGAAGTTGAACTCGAAAGCCACCGCAACTAACGGTGTCTCCAGGGAGGTACCGCGCATGGCCACCAGCGCATCTTTTTCACCGGTGGCCTTCTGGTTCTGTGTCAGTCTGTCCTTGTAGCGCTTGCCGTCCTTGAACTTCAGGCGGTCCCAGGGCTCCAGGTCAGCCGCAATTTCCTGGCGGCCATCCTCGTCGAGAAAGATATCCAGGCGGCGACGGGCCGTTACCCGAAGATGGTGCTGACATTTAGGACAAACATCCAGGTTCTTGTCGAGCTCCGGCTTGTAGAGAAAAGCCCCGCATTTCGGGCATTTCTTCCAGAGGCCTTCAGGAACCCCGGTCCGTTGCTTGGATTCCGAGCGGATCTTGCTCGGCATTATCTTGTCCAGCCAGTTACTCATGATCTCATCCTGTCCTTTGGTGCCTGCGGATACCTGTCTGTCAGGAAGCCAGGTTGTCCAGTGCTTCACGCATCGGGTGGAGCAGATCTGACAGCGCCCGCTTGAGCTGATCAGGATCTGCCTGATTCCGGGCTATTGTATCCACCAGCACACTGCCGACAATTACACCATCGGATACCCGGCCGACAGCAGCGGCGGTGGCTGCATCACGAATACCGAAGCCGACACCTACGGGAAGTGCCGTGAGTTCGTGAATATGAGCGACCCTGTCGGCCACTTCATCAACGTCGATTTTGCCAGCTCCGGTCACGCCCTTGAATGAAACATAGTACACATAGCCGGAACTGTGCTCACTGATTGCACGAATTCGGTCATCAGTGGTGGTTGGAGCCAGAAGGAATATGGCATCGAGATTCCGTGCCGTAAACAACGGCGCCACTTCGTCCGCCTCCTCCGGAGGGAGATCAACGGTGAGGATGCCGTCCACACCGGCATCCACGGCAGCATCGGCAAACTTTTCCTGACCCATGGCTTCCATGGGGTTCAGGTAGCCCATCAGCACGACCGGCGTGGCATCGTCTTTCTCCCGGAAGGTCTTCACCATCCCGAGTACCTGACGCAGGGAGGTTCCATGCTTCAGCGCCCGCTCACAGGCAAGCTGGATAACAGGCCCGTCCGCCATCGGGTCCGAAAAGGGAACGCCCAGTTCGATGATGTCGGCGCCCGCTTCCACCAGGGTATGCATCAGATCAACGGTCTGGTCCGGATGCGGATCGCCAGCGGTAATGTACGGAATCAGCGCCTTGCGGCCCTGCCCTTTCAGGGATTTCAGAACCCCTTCGATTCGACTCATGCCA
>CAZFPG010000022.1:0-17962 GCA_964521055.1 uncultured Marinobacter sp. | reverse complement strand
CTCTGGATTACATGCAAAAAGGGGATTTCATGCCGCGGGTCGGGTTCGAGGATGTGACCGGCGCGGAGGTCTTCACCAGGGAAGGCGAAAAAGTGGAAGGCTGGGGGCCTCCTGATCCGACGTATTTCGCCAATATAGGTGAAAGACTTCGCAAGCTGGACGCCACCTCCGAGCCCTGGATGGTCACCCTGTTGAACGTGGGCACCCACCATCCCTTCAATACCGGAGAGGACCAACAGGATGATGACGACTTTGACAGCGCGGATCTCGAAAAGATTGCCCGTGCAAAACCCCAGGAAGCCCGCCGGAAGGCCATGAAAACCATGGAGAAGTCGCTTAACGAGTTTCTCGATGGCCTTGCCGCTGAGGGCATCCTTGATGACACCCTGGTGATTCTCACCTCCGACGAATCCGGTGGCTTTGTCAGGCAGGATCCCGAGTCCGTACCGCTGAACAGTAATGTCGGGGTACTGGCGGTAAGGCCTCCCGATGACGATACCCTGGAACGCTATGCACCGGAGAACCAGATCGTTGCACAAATTGATGTGCCGCCAACGATATTGGATATCACCGGCCTGGGCAGGGAAACCGGCGACATGATTGGCCGCAGTCTGCTGATTCAGCAGGAAAGCGCAGACCGCGATTTGCTGCTGGCGGACAGCTATACGGGGTTGAAAAACTTTCTCAGGGAGTCCGGCGAGCTGCTGAGCTGCAGTGAACTGATGACAAACTGCAGCACCTGGAGGTTCAATCCGGAACGGCTGTTCGGCACATTGGAAAAAGCGGACATTGAGCCATTCCTGACCTTTGAGGAGCGTACAGCGCTGTTCAATAACGCTGCGCACATGAAACCTGTCGAGAACCCGTGAGGCGGAAACTTCAAACCGGGAGATCCATACCTGAATGAAGATTCTTGCATTACATACCCTTGCGTTTCTGCACATTCATCGCCGGGGGCTGCTGACATTCTACCTGTTCTTCACCGGCCTGACCCTTGCCGCGCTGACACCGCTTTTTTCGGGCGCGCTGGCAGCCCTGCGCCCGGTCACGGGCCAGGCCGCCATCAGCACTGGCGGTCTGGTGCAATTCGTGACCTCGCCAGGAGGCCTTCTGTGGCTTGCCGCCACCGCTACCATTGCCACACTACTGGTAATTCTGCAGCAGGCAGGCATGACGTGGATTGCGGCGTCCGGAGGGCACCGGGAGTACCGGATCGCGCTTTCGGCACTATGGGCCGTCGCCCGCAATTTCAGGAAACTGTCGGCTCTTGCCCTACTGCAGGTCATCGGGCACCTCCTGCTGGCCATGCCATTTCTGCTTACGGTGATCCTTGCCTATCACTTTCTGCTATCACCGCACGACGTATACTATCTGCGGCTGGAACGGCCACCGGTTGTCTGGTGGTTCATGGGCGTATCGGCCATCGCGGCACTTGGCATTGCCGTCTGTAACAGCTGGCTTTACCTGCGATGGATTCTTTCGGTTCCCCTGGTATTGCTGGATGGCCACGGGGCCAGGGAAGCCCTGAGGCTAAGCAACCACTATGTTCACGGCCAGCGCCTGCCCGCCACAGGTGCACTGCTGGCAGGCCTTGCCGGGCTGGTGGTACTGCCGGTGCTGGTTACTCTTGGGTTCCAGATGGTGGGGAGCCAGGTGCTGCCCCGTCTGCCAGAGCGGATGGACATACTCATGCCCGTCACCCTGACGTTCGTTGCGCTGTACATTCTCTTCACCATCACACTGGCATTTGCAGGCATTGCTGCCTACAGCATGCTTATTTACAGCGCCTATCGCAGGGCAACCGGCCACCACCAGCGCGTTTCCATAAAGGATCTGCCGAAACAGGCCGGCCCCAAGGCCTGGGCCGCGGAAGTACTGGTGATCGTTCTGGCGGTTGGCCAGGCCTGGTTTGTGCTCCAATCGTTCGAACAACAGGACGAGGTATCGATAACCGCACACAGGGGCAGCGCCTTCAAGGCACCGGAAAACACCCTGAGCGCCATAGAGCAGGCCATTGAGGACGGAGCTGACTACATCGAGATTGATGTTCGCATGACAGCCGATGGCGTACCGGTACTCTGGCACGACGCCGATATGAGGCGCGTATTCGGCCTGGATGGCAAAATATCCGATATTACCCTGGAAGAGGCCCGCGAGCGGGATGCGGGCTCCTGGTTCGGGCCCGAATTCAGTAATGAACGAATAGCCACGCTGGAGGAGGTGATCGCCATCACTCGCGGCCGAGCCGGTTTGTATGTCGATATAAAACCTGACCCCGCCACCCCCGAACTGACCAGCCAGGTCGTCCGCCTGCTGCAACAAATGGACGCTGTTGAAGGCACCGTGATCGCAGCCGCCGAGTGGTACGTGCTGGCGGAAGTGCGAAGCCTGGAACCGGCACTGAAAACCACGCTGTTAGCGCAGTTCATTGTTGGCCCACTCTGGGAACAGAGCTTCGACATCCTCGGCCTGCGGCAGAACAGGGTCACCCCCGCTGCCGTTGCGCAAACCCGCCAATCCGGCAACGAACTTCACGTGTGGACAGTCAACAACCCGGACGCCATGTCCCGATTCATCGACATGGGCGTGGACAATATCATCACTGATCGGCCGGATGTCCTGGCGGAACTGCTTGAGCGCCGAAGCGAACTTTCCGACGCCGAAGTGCTGGTGGTCAAGTTGCGTAACTGGTTACGCTAGTCCGGCATGGTTTCACCAGAACCACCCATCTCCGCTGGTACATCCCTGAACTTTACGATACCGTCGCGAACTGGCAAGACACGCTCCTGATAGTGCACATGAACACCGGGACTGAATTCAACATCGGGAATAATGGCCGCATACACATCAACCAGACCCAGTGACGGGTGGTCGGTAAGAACATGGCCACCACAGGTACGACACCACTTGCGGTAGCTCTGTGGTGTTTTTCTATAGGTTCCCAGCTTGTCCTCCCCTTGAAGTACAGACACGGCTTCAGGCTTCCACAGGGTAAATGCGTTAACAGGCCCTGCAGACCAGTGACGACATGATTCGCAGTGACAGTACCCCATCGCTTCGGGCTCGCCCCTTACCTCAACCTCGACAGCGCCACAGAAACAGGAACCACGGGCAATCGGTTCGTTGTTCATGGATGACACCCCCTTGCTATCCAATTCAGCAGCAAAATGCCGCCCTCGTTCATGACTCAGTATCTTGCAGCTGGAATTGCCCGGAAAGTGGTGAAAATGACATTATTGACGGGTCATCCAGCCAAAGGGAGGCGAAGCCAGTGATCAATGTCACTGTGGTACTGGTGGAAGGTGGGATGCCTTCAACAGCCGTTGCACCCGTAGAAATATTCGACAGCGCCGGCAAGCTCTGGAACACCATGCGAGGCGAGCCCGCGCGGCCCTGTTTCAGGGTGCGTACCGCATCACTTGATGGTGCTCCGGTGAAAACCGGGGTTTGCCTGAGTCTGACTCCCGACGGCTGTCTGGATGACACCGGATCGACGGAAGTCATCATCGTTTCTGCAGTAGGGGCAGACATTGACTCTGCCTCCCAGGCCAACAAACCACTGTACCCGTGGCTACGAAACTGGCATGCCAACGGAGCAATCATCGCCGGCGTTTGTGCCGGGGTGGCCCTGGTGGCGGAATCCGGGCTCCTTGACGGGCACCCCGCAACCACCCACTGGGGCGTCGTCGAAGCCTGCCGGCGACGGTACCCAGAAGTTCTATGGCAGCCAGAGCGGTTGCTGACCGAATCTGACAGGTGCCTGTGTAGCGGGGGAGTCTATGCCTCCGTGGACCTCAGCCTGTATCTGGTGGAAAAATTCTGTGGTCACCAGGTAGCCATGAAAACCGCCAAAGCACTGCTGCTGGAAACACCCCGTACCTGGCAAATCGGCTACGCAGCGGAACCGCCACAGTCCCGGCATGAAGACGCCCGGATCCTGCAGGCCCAGGAGTGGCTGTTCCACCATTTTGACAGCAGCATACGTGTTGAGGACCTTGCAGAAAAGGTTGCACTCACCCCCCGTACGTTCGCTCGCCGGTTCAAGCTGGCCACGGGAGAGACACCGATGAATTACCTGCACCGATTACGGATCAACGCTGCGCGCCATATGTTGGAAAACGACGCCCGTGGCATTCAAAGCGTCAGTGAGGCTGTGGGTTACGACGACACAGCCTTCTTCAGACGCATTTTCAAACGCCATACCGGTCAGTCGCCCGGGCAGTACCGACAACGATTTGGCATCAATCCACCAGAAACCGTTGCCAACAATGCACGGGCCCCGCATCGCTGACATCCCGGATACTACTTGCAGGGATCTCTCAATCTGTAGCCAACACCGGTTACCGCTTCAATACGGCCAGCCTGATCACCCAGTTTCCTACGCAGCGTCCGCACGACTGCATCCACTACATTGCTACCACCTTCGTAACGAGTGCCCCACACATCCCTCAGCAATTCACTGCGGGACACCACTTTGCCCTGACGGGCCACCAGGTACCGCATCACCCCGAACTCCAGCGGTGTCAGTGGCACCCTGCCCTTATCAAGCATCAGTTCCCTGGCATCCACGTCCAGCAACCCGGCTTCCTGTTCCACGCCAAGTTCCGCGGCAGCAAGATCCGCCAGCCAGCCATCCACCGAGGCCGGGCCGAAATCGAGCACAGCGGAGTGGTATTGCCGTCCATCCAGCATGACCGCTCTCTCCGCCAGTACCTCGAAGCCCAGACGCCGGGCCACGGGCGCATAGGCCTCCAGATCCGTGACCGTCAGGTAAACCCGACGGAGCCTGGGGCGCAGTTCCATGTAGGCCCTCTTCAGATCGAGCCAGACCGCCGCCTGAGCCTCACCTGGAGAATCACCGTCGCCAAGGCTCAGCCAGCGGCGACAAAACAGGGCAATTGCGTCCTTTGGCATGGGATGCCGTTTCAGGTGGGAGTACCATTGCTCCATGATAGGGTCGTCCAGCATCCAGCCGGCCTCCAGCTCGTCTGATCGGAATTTGCAGTAGAAACCAACAATGCGCCCCGAACTGTCACGAACCACCGAAAACGCTCGTGGTATACGATGCCACCAACCCAGGATCGCCTCGGCGGCTTGGGGGCCTTCGCAGGCATGGAGAATATCTGCCAGGGCGGACTCATCAACCACACTTGCCATTTCCACGGTCAGGGCTGCCGGTGAGCCACTGGGGAAAAACGCTTCCCGCACGACCGGATTTTCGATCATAAAAAGCACGTCTGCGGTATAACGCCAGAGGTCACCACCACCAACAGAACCTGCTTCACGGGCCAGTTGTCGCCAGGCAGACCGCCGGTACTCGAAATAACGCCCGGGATCACTGGCATGAAGGGATCGGGCGATCGCCTCCCGCACTGCGTCATGAATCATCAGCCCCTCACTGGTGGCATCCACGAACGGTAACCGGCGCAGTCGCTCCAGAGCGTCCCGGGGCGCCAGATCGGGAAACAGCACCTGTAACAGTGGCAGGGTCACCCGACGAACCACGGCGGAACCTTCAAGCACCCGCCTGGTGACAGCGTCGTTCACATCCTCCAGGAAGATGTGTGTGAGCTCATCAAGGGCCCGTTGCAGTGGTGTGTCGGTCGGCCACTGTTCAGGCGGCACCTCCCGCAGGGCCGCAGCTGCCAGCTTAAGCGCCAGAGGATGGCCGTGGGTGGAACGTGCGATGAGGGCCCCATGCTTTTCGCTGATTCCCATAGTCAGCAAGAAATCCCGCGCTTCGTTCTCAGTCAGCGACGAGACCGGCACTGCACGCATCAACTGCCCCCATCCGGGGCTCGAATACCAGGCCGCAGCAGGCGGCTGACGGCCACCAAGTACAACCCTTACATTCTCCGGAAGTGATGGTATGAATACCTGTCTCAACCATGTATCCAACAGCCTGAAAACCTCGAAGGTATCGAACACCAGGACAACGATCCCTCCAAGACCGCCCAGGCGATCCACAACCACGCCGGTATCCTGCGCAGACACACCGATCGCCTCGCCCAGCGTACTGAGGACACCCTGCTCCGTGGGCTCCACATGGCGGCAGTCAAGCTGGATTACAGTCGCGCCCCGGGTACGGGCGATACCCGCAAAGTGAGCCAGCAGCGTGGATTTACCAATGCCGGCGATTCCGTGAACGTGCATTATCCGCGGCCCTTGCGGCTTCAGCAGCGTCTCCAGCGCAGTCAGTTCAGCACTACGGCCTACAAAGTTCTGGTGGGCGTGGGCCGCGAGCAAGTCAGACATCCTTTGCGGCATGGCAAGTCCCTCCCGCTACATTCTCATAATATTCTCATCCCCTCATCACCTCTAACCACGCATTCAGGGCTATAACTGACAATAGCAGTAACAGCAAACAAACCCGCAAGCACGAAGGGAGTAACGATATGACTATCGAATGGAAAATGCAGGGGGAATACCTTGAAAGCTGCACCTGCAGGGGCGCCTGTCCCTGTGTCTACCTGGAACCACCGACAGAGGGTGACTGTACGGCCATGGTTGGCTGGCACATAGACAAAGGCCAGTACGGAGACATCACCCTTGACGGCCTGAACATCGCAGTGGTGCTGAACTCTCCGGGGCCAATGGCTGAAGGTAACTGGAAGGCAGTGCTGTACCTTGACCAGCGGGCCAACGAGCAGCAGCAGGAGGCCCTGGGTACTGTCTTCGGAGGCAAGGCCGGAGGCCATCCTGAATTGCTGGCATCCATGATTGGAGAGGTACTGGCTGTGGAAACACAGCCCATGGGCTTCGTGATCGAGAAAGGACACCGGCACCTGACCATCGGCGACTCCCATGAAGCCAGCATCAACGCCATTGAAGGACAGGATGGCGAGGATGTGACGATCAACAACCATCCGTTCGCCGTGGCGCCTGGTCACTCGCTGGTGGTCGCAAAGTCCCGGTCCCTGCGCCATCAGAATCATGGCCTGGAAATGGACCTGAGTGAGCGATCAGCGCTCTACTCACCATTCGAGTACGCCGGCCCATAACACCGGAGGTTAGCGCGATGGCAATGACTATGGCGAAAATTCACACCCTGGAGCGTGCACTGGTCGGCGCTGCCCTGGCGGTGCTGACAGTGTTGGCCTGGGCCTACATGATCGCTGGAGACTCATCCGGTGACGCGCCCATGTCGATGGCCGGGGCTGGTGGCTGGAACCTGCACCTGCTGAACCTCAGTGTGATCATGTGGGTTGTCATGATGGTGGCGATGATGCTACCCGGGGCGGCACCGATGATCATGACCTACATACGGGTTCACCAACGCAGGGTCGCCTCGCACCGGGCAGTGGCGCCCACCTGGGTATTCATGGCCGGATATCTGGTGGTCTGGACAGGCTTTGGTGTGATTGCCGCGATTGCCCAATGGATACTTCACCAGACTTCCATGCTGAGCTCGGCGATGGGGCACGTGCCACCCTTGTCAGGCGCAGCTTTGCTCATCCTGGCCGGAGCATACCAGTTCAGCCACCTGAAACAGTCCTGTCTCGGCAAATGCCAGTCGCCCCTTGGCTTTCTGATGGCTGAGTGGCGGGAGGGGCTGGCCGGCGCCTTCAGTATGGGCGCCCGGCATGGTGCATTCTGTGCCGGCTGTTGCTGGGCGTTGATGCTGTTGATGTTTGCGGGAGGTGTGATGAGTCTGGCCTGGATGGCTGGGCTGGCATTCTACTTTCTGGCCGAAAAACTGGTCCCCTGGCCGCGACTGTTCAGCCACGCGACGGGCACGGTTCTTATAGCTGCGGGAATTCTGGTGATCGCGGTTCATTGAGAAGCAGGAGGCAAGCTCTCCCCCGTCCCTCGCAACTGGAACAACAGTTTGATGTAACTGCGAAGCAGCAGGAGCTGGTTCGGCAGGATGGACCGTTCGCCGGTAGCCCTGCCCAGAACCAACCCCCCTTCAATCACAGCTGAAACCATGTCCGCGAGCGCATCCGGATCGACGGCATCTGTGGCTTCGTAGCGTTCATAGATTGCGTTCAGCAGAGTGCGGAAACGCTCGCGCCAGCCAAGGACAATCTGTCGGTTCAGTTCCCGCACATCACGGTCAAACAGGCTTTCCTGGTAGCAGTAGGTCGCCACCAGACAACCCGGATGCGCCTGTGGCAGATCCTCCATGATCTCTGCCAGCAATTTCAGTCCAACCAGGAATCCCTGCAGGGGGTCGTCTGTCAGTTCCCTGCCCCGCGCAAATACGTCGTCCAGCAGTGAGTCTTCCCGTGCCATGTAGCGCAACAGCAACGCACGGGCCAGCGCATTCTTGTTGGAAAAATGATACAGGAAACCACTTTTGGTGATGCCAGCCTCAGCGATCACTTCTTCAATCGAGGTTGCACCAAAGCCCTTTCGGAGAACCGATTTTTCAGTGATGTCCAGCAACCGCTCGCGGGTCGCCTGCCCCTTTTCCATTCGCAACCTCCGATGAACCATACCCTGAGTATGGTTTGCCTTGCGGGAAACCCGACCGCCAGTGCCGTCAGAGGCACCGAAAGCTCCGTATCCCCTTGTTATAGAAAGATTCGATACCGGTTAGAAAAACCATACCACGTGCTCTCTGGTTACCCTTCGCGTCCTGGCACATGCTGGTTATTACCGGAAACAGCCAGTCAGTGATCATAAGGAGGATAGCACTATGACAGGCAACGCAGAGACCATCACTTTTGATGCCACCAAAACAGACCAGCAGGTGGCGGATGCTTTCGGAGAACGCATGGTGGATGTACTGAACTCGGGGGCGCTGGCGCTGATGCTGTCAGTGGGTCACCGCACCGGACTGTTTGATGTTATGGCAGAGATGCCACCGGCAGCCAGCACCGACATTGCCAGAAAAGCCGGGCTTGATGAGCGGTACGTGCGGGAATGGCTCGGTGCGATGACCGTGGGCAATATTGTGGAGAATGATCCCGAAAGGCAAACCTACTACCTGCCACCGGAACACGCTGCCAGCCTGTGCCGGGAGTCACCAACAGACAACATAGCCGTATTCGCCCAGTATATCCCCCTGCTCGGGTCCGTGGAGGACGACATTGTTCAGTGCTTTCGAAACGGAGGTGGCGTGCCCTATGAGCGCTTCGAGCGCTTCCACGATGTTATGGCCGAAGACAGCGGCCAGTCCGTCGTACCGGCTCTGGAGACGCATATACTACCGCTCGTACCAGGTCTTGTTGAACGGCTGGAAAGAGGAATCCGTGTCCTCGATGTTGGTTGTGGCAGGGGGCGGGCACTGAACAGGCTGGCCGGGTTATTCCCCCGCAGCCGGTTTACCGGATACGATCTCTCCGGGGACGCCATCAGGTATGCCAACCAGGAAGCCAGGGCCCTGGGCAATGACAATGCAAATTTCGAGGTGTTTGATGCCAGTAACCTTGTACAGTGTGAACAGCCCGGCCCATACGATCTGATCACCACATTCGATGCCGTACACGACCAGAGGGATCCCCTGACGGTGCTAAGGGGCATCCGGAAAGCACTGGCCGACAATGGTGTTTACCTGGCCCAGGACATCAAGGGATCAAGCCATCACAACAGTGACCGGGACCATCCGATCGGCCCGTTGCTTTACACCATTTCCTGCATGCACTGCATGACCGTGTCCCTGGCCCAGGATGGCGAAGGCCTGGGCGCCATGTGGGGGAAGGAAAAAGCCCTGGAGTACTTTGGCGCGGCTGGGTTCCGGCATATTGACGTGCACGAACTGGAACACGATTTCCAGAATTACTGGTATGTATGCCGCCCCTGACCTGCCAGTAGGTGATCAATGCTCACTGAAGGCCCTGGTAGCCGGGCCTTCGGCCTGAGAGCCGGTAAAGGGCCGCAAGAAGCCCCCGGAGCAGGGCAATTGCGGGCCATAAAAGCCAACTGAGTAGATACAGGGCTGGCACCAGAATCAACAGCCAGCCGGCAATCTGGATCAATACCGGAGAAACCCCCAGAACATCAGCCACCCCGGCAAAGAAGTCATTGATAAGGCTGGGATGAGTTACCACCAGGTACCCGGCCCCCACAATAACCGGCCATTTCGCATACCGGGCGCTGCGCAGAATCAGCCGCCCGCTACCGGTAATACGGGCAGCCAGAGCAGCCGACCGGGTCGACAACCTGGCCCCCTGGGTAGCCTTTGCCGCTGTGCGGCCCGCGCGAAGTACCTTTACCGCACTGGCGAAAACCAGCACATCCACCGAAGCCCAGCCAATATCGCTGGCGGAAATGTCCTCACCGGTACGGTAATCCGACTCCAGTTGCCGCACACCGCTGGTAAAGAACTGGGCGATGCCTTCGGTAACCCTCTCGGTCTGCACCCACTGGGTCTGGCCACTGTCATCCACCACAAACTGTCCCAGGAAATCGTGGCCTTCGTTGCGTATGAAATTCACGGCGTACCAGCCCCGCTCTTCCGGCAACAGCGGTTCGGCTTTTTGCTGTTCAGCAGGCTCTTCGCCCCGGAGTCCTGCAATGTATCCCCTGGCACGCTCGTACTGTCGGGCGGCCTTGTCCATCCATTCAACAGAGCTGACGGAATTATGGATAAAGTAATGAATGGGCGGCAAAGCATGCTCACCGTATGTAGCCAATACTTCCCGGAATTCCGGCTCGGAAGCGTACAGGGGAAGGACAGTGCGTGCCATCTCGGGGTAGGCGAGCAAAGCGGCCTGGGCTTTAAGCAAAAGCAGGGGGTCATCGCCGAGGTCGAGAATGGCAGCCTGAACCTCAACGGGTTCATCCCTGATCTGATCGAAACCCGGCAAAGTGTCCTGCGCCTGGATCGAAAGGAGCTTCTGCTCGATCGGCACCGGCCGGGATGCATAACTGGCAAGGGCGGCAACCAGTAGCGCCACACCTAAGACCACCATGGCTTTTTTCAAGTACCCACCTCCGGCTAATTGGCTTCAAACCATATTGCCTGAGAATGCATCGATACCAAAATGCCAAGTGGACTACTGGTTGTCCTCGGCATAAGGGCGCGGCTTATCACCGCTCAACGGCCCAGGTTGATGGTGAGAGGCCGATACTACCCTACCTTCTGGCGCCTCCCATCCAGCGGCCAGCTTTATTGCATCAACATCCAGTAGCTCAATCCCTTGGCTGCCGATACGTATACAACCAGCCTTCTTGAATTGTCGGAGCACTCGATTTACGTGAACAATACTCAACCCCAGTGCATCTGCAATAAGAACCTGTGGTATACCCACCAGGTTTCTCAAACCTGATAACTTTTCAGTCGACAGGCGTGCTGGCAGGATGGCGGCCCCGGTATGGCCGATAATATTGCTTGCGGCAGATGCTCGTTGGTTCATTTCCAGCAGAAAACGAGCAATACGCTTATTCGCGCTATGGCGCGCTACATCCACGAGGCGCTCCGTTAAAATGGCCTGTTCCCGGGAAAGAAGCTCAATAAACAATCTGGAAAGGCGAGCCGTCTGGGAGAATTTTTCTTTGATCTCTGCTTTATCGTAAGCCAGGATTACTGCTTCTGAAAACGTTGTAAGACCGGAAACATGGGAAGCTCTGGAGAGCTCGGCCAACGCAATAACCTCACCCGGGAAATATAGATCCAGAATCTGCCGGCTACCATCTTCAAGGTGCCTGTGGTTAAAGCATATTCCCTCCTTTACCAGCAAGAAGTAGTTTGCCGGCTCCTCTTCACGAAAAACCACCGCATTTTTCTCAAAATGCAACCGTTGGGGTTTTATCTGTGCCAGCAGAAGGTGTTCATCCTCTGACAACTGAAGGGTGTCGGCAGACACATTGACAAGGGCACTAATAAGCTCCTCAGCCATGCAACCATCCTTATAGTGTGGCCTGACTTGATCCATAAAAAAGGGCAAAAACTATTCGTAGAAGATGGAACCAGAATCCACGTTCCGGCGTTCTACTTGGTTAAGCAATAGAACACTAGAATATCAACTATTCCAAGTCTGACAACTCGACGATATTAAAGAACTTTAAAATATATTTAACCACCAAAAAATGAATAAGCTAACTAAATGTTATTAAAGATATTTTCTGAACTAGCGTAGCCAACAACTACATAGATATAATAGGCATGACCAGAACTTAGCGGGACTGAAAAATATGAAGCATTTAGCGATATGCCACTTATTTAAAGTTATTAGTGAACATGTCTTCCTTTTTCAGGAGATTTATTTACCCAGGATAATGTCTTTTCCCGGATAACCTGATCCTCTACCCAGAAAATATCCAATTCCAGAACCGACGCAAAAGACGAACTGCTCGATGCCAATGGGGCCTCACCCGAGATCTGAGGCCCTGCCCTGCTCCTTTCCTGGCCAACAGAAAAAATTACCACCCCGATTGTAAATATGGGCACAAGCATCTTCGTGAAGCGTCGCCTCACTTTCCTCCGCGTTCACTGACGCCATAGAACCGGCTCCAGACTTTCCCTTGAACGCCGCAGTGCCAGCGCTCTGCCCACCTCGCTGATTACCAGTCCTTCATATAGACGGAGCTGGCCTGTTCTTCGCTTAGCTACAGAGTGTCGTCATAACCGGAGCAATCCGGCGATCTACACCCAATTCAGTTCGGAGGATGTTAGAGATGAACATTAAAGAGGTGATGAATCCGAAGGCGGAGACCATTAGCCCGTCCACGACGTTAAAGGATGCCGCGGCCATCATGGCTGAGAAAAACATCGGCTTTCTGCTTATTGGCTCGGATGACCAGTTGAAGGGCACCCTGACTGATCGCGACATCGTGCTCAGAGCCGTGGCCGAAGGTAGAAACCTGGAAAACACCACAGTTGGCGATGTACTTACAGGTGAGATCCTGTACTGCAAGGCTGACCAGGACGTCAACCAGGTGGCTCAGAACATGAGTGAGCAGAAGGTACGGAGAATGCCCGTGGTCGATGAAGACAAGCGTCTGGTAGGCGTGGTTAGCATCGGCGATATGGCTCAGGCCATCAACAAAAATGAAGTGGGCCGCATCCTGGAAGGGGTGACTTCAGAAGGCCTGCGCGCGGCATGAAGCATGCCTGCCAAGGAGGAAACAGAATGAGTGAGCCAGATAGAAATGCCGTGGACGCCTGTATTGCAGCTTGCTATCGGTGCGCCGCCGCATGTGATTACTGCGCCGTAGCATGTCTGAAAGAAGACAACGTAGCGCAGATGGCGCGGTGTATTCAGCTGGATATGGACTGTGCTGCGGCCTGCCGCTTCACAGCAGGCACCATGGCAAGACGCAGTGAATGTTCAACCAAAATAGCGCAGATGTGTGCAGACATCTGCAAAGCCTGTGGGGATGAGTGCAGCAAACATGACCACGGTCACTGCCAGGAGTGTGCCCGCTCATGCCTGGAGTGCGCGGACATCTGCAGGGAGCTGGCAGCTTGATCCTGAGCCCCGCCAGCCTGGCGGGGCAACCAGCAATGCCAGAACATCCAAATCATGAGATGGGAGAAGAGACCATGAACCAGATACTTAACGCCGATTCCATTATCAAGAAACTGACAGATGTTGTGGAACTTGATTACGATGCCGTCGCCGCTTACAAGGAAGCCATTGACCGGCTCGATAACGGAGCGTCCAAAGCCAAACTTCAGGAGTTCCAAAGGGATCACGAGCGCCACATCAGCGACCTCAGCGAGGTTATCCGCAAGGAAGGTGGCACACCACCAGACAGCGGTGACTTCAAGAAAGTGCTGACCAAGGGCAAGGTACAACTGGCAGACCTTGCCGGAGATGACGCCATCCTCAAGGCCATGAAAACCAATGAAGACCAGACGACCAGCAAATATGAAAGCATGGTAGAAGAGGACTTCCCGAACCATATCCACACGCTGCTCAAGCGCGGGCTCGAGGACGAGCGGCGCCATCGGGCCTGGATAGAAACGACACTCAAGCAGATTTCCTGAGGACGGTATCCGCCTCCGGGATCAGCGGACCGGGGATTGAGGAGATAGTGCCCCGGTCTTTCCCCTACCACCAACGAAAGCAGGAGCCAAGGAAATGCGAACTCATCTTCAAAAGGCAGGCCTGTATACTGCGGCACTGGCTCTGGCAGTGGCTCCGTTCACAGGCCACGCCGATGAGAAGATCGAAGTCGAGATGCATCACGTCAGTACAGACGGGGTGGGAAAGTCCATCGGGTCTATTACAGTGAAAGAGCATCGGCATGGCGTGTTGCTGACGCCAGAGCTCGAAGGCCTGGAGCCCGGGCTGCACGGATTTCATCTTCATGAGAACCCTGACTGCGAGCCAGCCGAAAAAGATGGCAAGCCAACTGCGGCAGCCGGAGCCGGTGGCCACTATGACCCTGAAGATGCCGGCAGGCACGAAGGGCCCTTTGAGACTGACGGACACCTGGGAGACCTTCCCGCGCTTTATGTCAGCCAACAGGGCGAAGCCAATCAACCAGAGCTGGCGCCCCGGCTGTCGTTTGACGATTTTGACGGCCGCTCCCTGGTGATTCATAAGGGCGGGGACAACTACTCGGACAATCCTGAACCTCTGGGAGGGGGCGGCAGCCGTGTTGCTTGCGGAGTTGTCCGGTTCGAGTGAGTGACTATTTACCGCCCTGCTCGTCTGAACGGAGGACAAGGTTATGTACTTGGTTAATCCCATTACATCCCGGCTGGGGGCAATCCTGTTGCTTGCAGTGACCCTTTTGGCTCCAGCCGTAGTGAGCGGTTATGGCGAACGTACGGAAATGAGCAGCCCAACGGAAAAGACCGGTCAAAAAGCGTTGACCGTAGAGATGAAATCCACCTCCGCGGACCGGCAGGACCAGCAGGAAGTAATCGGAACGATCCGCATAAGCCAGCGGGCATCGGGTGTGGTCATTGAACCAGCCCTGAAGGGATTGGAGCCAGGGCTGCACGGACTTCATATCCATGAAGGTGATAGCTGCGAGTCTGGCCGGACTGAGGACAACGATACCGCAAGCCCCTCCCGTAAACCTGCAAAAGAGGCGGGAGAGCACTGGGATCCCGGCGTCAAAGGTAATCACGAGGGCCCATGGCAGCATGGGCATCGGGGCGACCTTCCCAACCTTTACGTTAATCCTGACGGTAAGGCACTGCTGCCGGTCTACGCGCCGAGGGTCTCCAGTAAGGACTTTGAGAACAGGGCGTTGGTTCTTCATGCCCGGCGGGACAATTATTCAGATGAAGAGGACTCTGCAGGTGGCAGTGGTAACGCCATAGCCTGCGGTGTGCCAGACCCCGGATAGTGCTTATGCCAGACCAACTGCAAAGCAATGGCTTCTGATCAAAGGGGGAAGAGCCTGCCTGTAAAAAATGCCGTTATAGATGGTGAGGTGGTCGCTCCAAGACCAAGTGTACTCACCAGGATGAGTTTGTGGTGGGCGGGTTGGATCGGGATTCAGTAGCCGACAGATCACCGCCCTCTTCCAGTCGCTGAAAGGCATTGAGACAGAAACCCAGCCGTTCGTGGAACGGCCACCAGCGTCGGATGACGCCCGCTGGGTGAGGCCGGAGCTGGTGGTCGATGTACAGTTCACGGACAAAACCGTCAGTGGCGTGCTTCGACATCCAGTATTCCGCGGGCTGCGAGAGGACAAATCTGCAAGAGAGGTACAGATGAGCAAGGATAGCGGCAAACCCGAAAGAGCCCGCAAAAAAAATACGGCGGCTAACGTGGCCATAACCCACCCCGACCGGATCCTCTATTCCGAACAGGGGGTAAGCAAGGCTGACGTGGCCCGCCATTATGAAGCGTTGGCACCATGGATTCTTCCTCACCTGAAGGAGCGCCCGCTCTCCCTGCTCCGCTGTCCTGAGGGCCTGAGTGGCGAGTGTTTTTTCCAGAAGCACCCCGACACAAACTTTGCCAAGGATGTCCCTCGCGTGGCCATTCCCGAAAAGCAGGGAGGTAAATCGGATTATGTCTATATAGGCTCAGCGACGGACCTGGTTTGGCTGGTCCAGTATGGCGTACTCGAACTTCACCCCTGGGGGTGCCGGATCGATGATCTGGAACGCCCGGATACCCTCGTTTTCGATCTGGACCCTGGCCCGGGCCTCGCCTGGAAAGTTATCGCAGAGACGGCAAAGAGCCTCCGGGAACGTTTGACGTCCCTGGGACTGAATAGCTTCCTTCAGGCCACGGGCGGCAAAGGGTTGCATCTTATTGTGCCCGTCAGGCCGGAGCTGGACTGGGAACAGGCAAAAGCGTTTGCCCAGGCCATTTCGACGGCTCATGCCAGTGATGACCTCAAAAACCTGACCACCAATATGTCAAAAACCAAACGCCGGGGAAAAGTATTCATCGACTACCTGCGCAATAGCCGTGGCAGTACCAGCATTGCCCGCTATTCGACCAGGGCAAAAGAAAGCGCCACCGTAGCAACGCCCCTGCGGTGGGGTGAGCTCAGCGCCAAAGCGACGGCGAACCGATATACGGTTAACAATGTGCGCCGCCGCCTCAGGGCCCTCAAGGTCGACCCCTGGGAGGGTTACGAGGAGGCGCGGCGGCCAATCACACGCACCATGCTGAAACAGCTCAAGCTGGAGTAAAAGCCATGACCTTATCGAACGACCGGGCTGGTAGCGACCGCCAATGGTAACTCAGCGAGGGTTCTGAAGTATGCGCCGTTTGTGAAGCCCTCGTTCACCCGGAAATGCTTGGATACTGCCTGCTGTACGATCAGAGCATTTGTTATCTGTGTAGCGGGGAGCCCGGTTCAGTCGTATGTCCGCACTGTGCCCGGGAGCCACAGACAAAGGGGCAGGCCTGATGGGCGCGCGAGCTATCTGGAAAGGCACCCTTACCTTCGAGGGCATAGAGACACCGGTAAAACTCTACTCTGCCGTAGAAGACCGAAACGTACGGTTTCGGCTGCTACACAGGAAAGACAGCCAGCCCGTGCGCCAGACGCTACTGAACCCTGAATCCGGCGAGACGGTACCCTTCAGGGAAACGCAGCGTGTCTACCAGACAGACGAAGGGGCCCGGGTCCTGATTGGGCGGAACGAACTGGAGTCCACGCAGCCGGCCAAATCCCGCGATATTGCCGTGCTGAGCTTCCTGCCCCACGAGGCTATTGATCACCGGTGGTACGGCAGACCCTACTACCTGGGCCCGGACGATTCGCATGAGGCTTACTCGGCACTTACCGAAGCACTGAGGGATTCGCAGCGAGAGGGGCTGGCGCACTGGGTTATGCGGAACAAGGAATACTATGGTTAACATGGGGAGCCCCCGCACCCGGACCAGGCGTCGCAAACTGCAAACCTCAATCGCGACGAACTCTATGCCGAGGCTCGGAAAAAGGGCATTTCCGGCCGAAGCAAAATGAACAAGGACGAGCTGATTGCCGCTCTACAGGGCCTCGGTTAGTTGCTCCCGGGCCTCCAGCCCGGGTTTCCTGCTAAGGGTCCGCGGTGTTCTCTCTAGGCGCCTGATAATCCCGCAACCGGTTATAAAGCGTTTTCATACTGACTCCCAGGATATTCGCAGCCTTCTCTTTTCGTCCTTTACACTCCTCCAGGGTCGCGAAAATGAGATCCTTCTCCACATCTGCAATGGAAGAGCCCACGTTTACTCTTAAACAGGGCCCGTTTCGGGCATCATTGTCGGAAGGAGGGTTAAAGACCTCGCCTGGTATCTGCGAGCGGCCAATGACTGAATCAGACATTATAAAAGCTCGCTGGATAACGTTCTTCAACTCGCGAAGGTTTCCTGGCCATGTGTAATTTTCAAGCTCTGCCACTGCCTCATCGGACAGTTTTTTTCGCACACCTTCCTTCTCATTCAGCTCAGACAGAAAATGTTCTGCCAACAGTTTTATATCGTCCAACCGCTCCCGCAAAGGGGGCAGGATTATAGGGAATACCTGCAGCCTGTATAGCAGGTCGGCCCTAAATCGCCCCTCCTTTACCTCAGTGTCAGGGCACCGGTTGGTAGCCGCTATAACCCGGATATCGGTGGCAATCTCCCGATCACTGCCCACCCGGGTAAATCGGTGGGTTTCAAGC
>CAZFPG010000021.1:2333-18248 GCA_964521055.1 uncultured Marinobacter sp. | reverse complement strand
TACTGAGGATACTTCCGGGTTGGTGACCACCACGGCTTCGTCCGCATAGTACAGCGCCATCAGGGCGCCGTGTTCAATGCCGGCAGGGGAGTCACAGACAATGTAATCGAAGCGCTCAGACAGCTCGTTGATAATTTTCTCAACGCCCTCTCTGGTCAGCGCCTCCTTCTCCCGGGTCTGGGAGGCAGGGAGGATGTATAGGGTATCGACCCGCTTGTCCCGGATCAGGGCCTGGTTCAGTGTGGCTTCGCCCTGGATCACGTTCACGAAGTCGTACACCACCCTGCGTTCGCAGTTCATGATGAGATCCAGGTTGCGCAGGCCCACGTCAAAATCGATAACCACGGTCTTGTGGCCACGTTTTGCCAGCCCGGTGCTGATGGAGGCGCTGGTTGTGGTTTTACCTACGCCACCTTTTCCTGAGGTAACGACAATGATTCTAGCCAAGGTTGCATTCCTGTTTTGCGGTGGATTCGTCGTTTTCCCCGCCTGAGCGGGTAGTTACGTTCTCATCAGGCCTTTTCCAGTGGCGTTACCACCAGCAGATCATCCCTGAGCTGGATCTGGACGGCGGTTTTCCAGCCGTTGTCCTGAAGATCTTCGGAGATTTTATAGTGTCCGGCGATGGACACAAGCTCTGCTTCAAGAGACTGGCAGAATACCCTTGCGTGCTCGGCACCGTGAATGCCCGCCAGTGCCCGGCCGCGTAGTGGTCCGTACACATGGACATTGCCTGCCGCCAGCACTTCGGCCCCGGCCTGTACCGGCGCGAGGATGATCAGGTCGCCGTCCGGGGCGTATACCTGTTGGCCGGAACGCACTGGCTGGTTGATGATTCTTGCCGGGGCTGGCTCGCCGTGGTTTTCCACCCTTGGTGGTGTCGGGCTGTCTGTAGCCTCCGCTGTTTCGGCCTCCGGCCCGGCATCGATTTCCCGATCCCGCTGGTTGCCGCCGGGAAGCAGCGCCAGGGACGCACCCCGTGCCAGCCGGCGCTGGTCATCGTTGCCGCCGCGTACGCCGATCACGTGAATATTGTGGCGGCGGCAGGTACCGATGATCTTGAAAAAATCCAGTTCGCTGCTCAGGCCCTCGTATTTCTCGAGGCTGACGATCAGCGGAATATCCTTGAAAAAACCGGGAGCCTGGCTGATTTTGTCCCGCAGGGTGCTTTCGAATTCTTCTTCGTCAAAAAAATACAGCTCCAGCGCCGTCATGGACACGCTGGCACTCTTGAGCTGGAAACACTGTTTTACCCCGGATACGGCAGTCTCGCTCATGGGTTGGTCTCTTCCGTGGTGTCGTCCTGGGTGGCAGCCGGGCGTTTGCGAAGTGCCGGGCCATCAAAGTGGATGCCGGACCAGCCGGTGCCGATAAACTGGCGGATGTTGCCATGGCTATCGCCCGCCGGCTCGTCCAGAACCTGCTGGTAGTGCTGTGCGAACAGGCGCAAGGTCTCGGCCTCGGTCAGGTTGCAGTACTGGGCCAGGGAAAATACCCGGCAAGAGCCGGCATTTTCGCCCGGGCTATTGTACAACGGGCCGTTCTGAAACCCCGTAGGCTGGTAGTCGAAAAAGCGGTCAATCAGGGCCAGGGTGTCATCAAAATCGCCATGGCCGGCGTCCACAGACGCCAGATGGATGCGAACCGCGTCGTTGAGGTTCATGCCTTGTGATCCTGCTTGGGCCCTTGCTGGTGTTGGGCTTTCCACTGCTCGTAGGGCATTCCGTAGATAATTTCTCGGGCGTCCGGGTCTGACAGCTCGAAGCCTCTCTCGGCTGCTTCGGCGCGATACCATTTGGAGAGGCAGTTGCGACAGAATCCGGCCAGATTCATCAGGTCGATGTTCTGCACCTCTGTATGTTCACGCAGATGATTGACCAGCTTTCGAAACGCAGCGGCTTCGATTTCTGTCTGTGTTTGTTCCGGGATAGGGTTTGTCATGGTCGCTGGCACCTGTTTCTGGAGTTGAAGTATAGAGCTCCTGACATTCTCGGCATGTTACCGTAAGATACAAGGCTGTACATATGTACAGATAATTTACTTGATTGAAGAGTCATGGCCCAGCGCAAGATTATCCATGTAGATTGCGACTGCTTCTACGCCGCCGTGGAGATGCGGGACGATCCCTCCCTGAGTGAGGTTCCCCTGGCGGTGGGTGGCGAGGGCGGCCGGGGCGTGGTCACTACCTGTAACTATAAAGCGAGGGCCTTCGGGGTGCGGTCTGCCATGCCCGGCGGCGAGGCCAGGCGCCTGTGCCCGGGGCTGGTCACGGTACCACCGGACATGGCCCGCTATCGGGCGGTGTCGAAACAGGTGATGGCGATTCTGCGGGAGTTGACCGACCTGGTAGAGCCGCTGTCCCTGGACGAAGCCTTTCTCGACGTCAGCGACGTGAGCGATCACAAAGGCAGCGCCACCCTGATGGCGCAGTACCTGAGGCAGCGGGTAAAGGACGAAGTGGGCATCACCATTTCCGCGGGTGTGGCCCCCAACAAGTTCCTGGCAAAGATTGCCAGTGACTGGAAGAAACCCGACGGTCTGTTCGTGATCCGCCCGGAGGACGTGGATGGCTTTGTCAGGGAGCTCAAGGTTGAAAAGCTGTTCGGGGTAGGGCAGGTAACAGCCGGCAAACTCCATGGGTTGGGGGTTATGACCTGCGGTGACCTGCAAGCTATTCCTGCCGATGTCCTGCTGGAAAAGTTTGGCAAACAGGGGTATCGGTTGCGGGAAATGGCCTACGGTCGGGATGACCGTGATGTGGTGATATCGCGCATTGCCAAGTCCGTCAGCGTGGAGCGTACCTTCTCCCAGGATCTGCCGGACAAGCGCGCCTGCGAGTCGGTGATGGCGTCACTGGTGGCAGACCTGAACCTCAGGCTTAGCCGCAAGGCTGCCCGCAAACCTATCCACAAGCTTTTCATCAAGATCCGCTACAGCGATTTTTCCACCCATACCCTGGAGCGGGTTCGGGAACAGATCCGGGAGCCCGCAATGGAGGATTACCAGCCCTTACTGGATGAACTGGTTACCAATGCCGAACGGCCCGTACGCCTGTTGGGGCTGGGCGTGCGGTTTCGCAGTGATGAATCGCCGGTTATGCAGTTGCGGCTGTTCGATTGACCAGGATAAGGAAGGTCTGGCCGGTAGTTTGCGGTTTTAGTTCAGGGTGCTATCTTTTTTGATAGGGCATATGGAGCCTGAACTATGGACAGTTTATTTGCCTCTGAAGCCTTCGAGTTTGGACTCGGAGCTTTCTTTGTCATATTTCACGCATATGGCCGGTTCAACACTCCGGTATCCAACCGCAGCTCCACCACTCGATGGCGCTTCAATGGTTGCTTTGTGCTGTATTCCGGCGCCCTGGTCCTGATTTACTGGTTGGTTACTTTCTTTGCATGGGTATCGCCGGAAGTGGTTGACCGGATACTGCCGTTGCTGGGTTGGCCCGCGGGTTCCGAGATGGAGGGCAGCGACCTTTTTCGCAGCCCCCTGACGATTGCACTGATTTTCACCGCGTTGCTGCCGAATTTTCCGGTGCTGAAGAAAGTAGACCGTAAGCTGCTGCAGCTATTCTGGGACCTGGCGGAGATACCCGGGCACGCGGTCAAGCTTGCCCATCGCATGTACCGTGCTCCCTACCATATTTTCCCCATGAAATTTGACGAGATGGAAAGGGACGCCAAGGCTTTTGATATTCCGGCAAGCCGTGGCGAGTTAATCGATGATCATGCCTCCCCGGTCTTTGCCTGGGCAACGGCCTGGTCACTGCTCAATGAGGTCAGGCACTGGCATGAAGGCAGTTCGCGCTATCACCGCTTTATACAGGAACGAGAGAGCGAGTATGAGGCGCTGAGCATGCAGTTCACCACTCTCAGCTCACGAATTGCCGCTTATTACCGTCGTTTGGATGAGCTGGGCGGGCGCCCGCAGCGTATCGAAAAAGACCTCAGGGATTCATTGGTGAGTGATGGGCGCGACCTGTTCATGAGGCTGTGCCGTCTGCTTGCACACGCAGTACTGGATATCGAGATTGGGCCGGCGGCGCGTCGGCGGGCGCTGGAAACCTTTGGGTTCGAAGTGTCGGACGATGAATCGGAATCGCTTGGTATGGCAAAGCTGCTGCAGGTTGTTGCGGTAGCGATGGCTGCCTTTATGGCAGTGTCGTTTATCCGCTACACCATTGAGGGGGGAAATGGAGCGCCTTTCGGTACCGTCGTATTCTTCGCCCTGCTAATGGGGGGCAATTTTGGTGTGTCGGCTTACGCTGGCACATTTCCAAAAAGCCGCTGGCGATTCGCCGATATCGAGGCAAACCGTAGTCGCCCATGGGGAGGCTACGTTTTCTCCGGCATTCTTGCCGTGGGGGCGAGCCTGGTTGTGGTATCCGCGTTGCGGTTCACCCGTTATGTATTTGACGGCAAGGGGTATCAGGCCGGGTTTGATCAACTGGTCGTTGACCTTTCCTGGTCCTTTCCCTACCTGTTCCTCTCATTTGCCATAGGGGTCAGTGTCGCCTGGGTCTGTGACACTGAATGGAGGCACTGGCCGGCGCGCTACAGACGATGGCTTGATGCATCGGTCCTGGGCGTCGCCGGCGTTGTGGGCGCCTATGTCTGTTACAGCGCCATGCACGGCTTTCCCCCGTTCGAGGGAACCAAGGCGCCCGAGTTCAGGGATTCCAGCATAGGGGGAATGGTCCAGTTCATCATCCAGAGTACCGTGGCCGCCACGCTGATTGGTGCGCTGGTTCCCGGCTGGTATCGGCAAAATCGCTATCGCAGCCCTGTGCAACGGGTCTGTCGCTACATTGACCGGAACAGCCATGACTTGAGGATTGAGGCGGGTAAGCTGGCGCCCTTCACTTTAAAAAACCTGCTTACGAGGGTAGCCGCGGCGTCTTCGATGGCTGATGGACTGCTTGATGATACCGAGCGGGATGTTCTGCGGGACACGCTTACCAAAATGGCGGAGCGCAACTTGCTGGATTTCACCGTTGAGGCAGGTATGGAGGAAATGATGCAGCAGGTTGAACGCTGGCGCGAGGAGGATGCGGAAGAGCTGAGAAGCGAGACCTTCCAAGCGCTTCAGAGCCTGAGGCGTAGTGAATACCTGTCTGGGTTGATGGTTCAACTGAGTGCCGCCATCGGGTATGCGGATGGCGTGTTCCAGGTACCGGAACAGTATATTCTGGAGTGCATTGCCAGGGCGCTGAATCTTGACCCCAAGAGCGAGCTTGCGGCCTGTAGCCTCTGCCGGGGATGGGTGGGTCCCGGACCCGCCGGTTCACTTCAGGCGGCAAACAGGACAGACAGCGGTTCACCAATGGTGTAGACAGAAACCAGGCCAAGGCCGCCGCCAATCGTCGCTCCCGCGACGACATCACTGGGGTAGTGCAGTCCAAGCACCACCCGGGAAGCGGCTACGCTCAGGGTAAAGGGCAGTAGCAACCAGGCCAGTTCCGGTGCGGTCATGGCCAGCACGGTGTTGAAGCACGCAGCGTGCAACGTGTGGCCGGACGGAAAACTGTAGCGGTCCAGGGGTGGGGTGCCACAGTTGATGGATGGGAACGAGATGAACGGCCGTTCGCGGATCAGCCACCGCTTTAACAGTTTATAGGTAACGGTGCAGGTCAACCCGGTGGCCACCATCAACAGGGCAATGGCCAGCCCGTCATGGGGTCTGAGCACTGGCATGGCAAGGATGACCAGATACCATAGCCAGCCGTCGCCTAACCGGCTCACCACCCTGAAGTAACCCTGTGCAGGTCGGAACCTGAGGGTCCGGTTGATGGACTGGCAGAGCGCTAGCTCCCTCTGATCCACCACGCTAAAGAATCGAGATGCCTTGCTTGTTGAGGGCATTGAAGCTGGTCCTCTGTGGCTGGTTCAGTATCAGTTGCTCGAATTGCTCAATCTGGGCCGCCCAGTTCAGATCCAGTGCGTCCAGGCGGGCCTGGGCGCGAATCCTGTTCATCAGTGTCGGCTGGTCGGCCAGCAGCAGGGCGTGGTCCACAAAGTGTTCGTCGTCACTCAGGTGTGCTTTCATGCCGTTGTCCATGTGACGGATATGCTCGCTGGCAGCGGCATCGTCAAAGGCAACCACGGCAAGGCCACTGGCCATGGCCTCAGTGACCACATTGCCGAAAGTGTCGGTTTTACTGGGAAACAGGAAGATATCACCGGAGGCATAGTGCCGGGCCAGATCCTCGCCGCGGCGGGTGCCGGCAAAAACATAGTCGGGGTGCCGCTCCGCCAGGCGCTTACGCATCGGGCCGTCACCCACCAGGATAAATCGGGCATTGGGGTGGAGCCCGCGAATGCGCTCGAAGCAGGACACCGCCATCTGCAGGTTCTTTTCCGGCGCCAGTCGGCCCACATAGAGAACGGCACGGTCATTGGGTCGCAGCCCCCACTGCTGCCGCAGGGCCACGTCCCGCTTCTGGGGGGCAAAATGATTGCAATCCACACCACGGCTCCACACGCAGGTGGGGTGAATGCCCATGCTCGCAGTGGTTCTTGCTATTTTACGGGTGGGAACCAGGGTAAGAGCGGTACGGTTGTGGAACCAGCGGCCGTAACTGCACAGCAATTTTTCGAGGAAGCCAGCGTTGTAGTAGCGGCTGTAGGCATGGAAGTTGGTGTGGAAGCCGGAGCTGATCGGTATGCCGGCGCTCCGGGCTGCTGATACCGCGGCCACACCCAGGGGGCCTTGAGTGGCTACATAGATGGCATCCGGGCGCTCCCGTTTCCATAGGGCGGCCAGGTAACCGGGGCGGGGGACTCCAAACCGCAAGTCGCCATAACCCGGAAGTGGCAGGCCGGTAACCACATGCTCCTGCGAGAACAGGCATTCACCGGCTTCGGGGAATGTGCCCTTTGACTCATGGCTCTGGCGAGGGCGGACAACCGTTACCCTGTGCCCGCGTCGCATCAGTCCCTGGCAAAGGTACCTGAGTGTGTTGGCCACACCATTGATTTCCGGAGGAAAGGTCTCCGAAACAATGGTAATGTGAGGCCTGCGCCCTGATGTCTGAGCGATTCCAGTCACGAGGTTTCCTGTGGTGTCCTGTGTCATGCCCCTACTATGGAAAGCTGGCATGACAGTTCCGGGACACTTCCGTGACAATCCCTTTACCCTTTGAGCAGTGGGCTCTTTACCTTTTCAACACCGCAATCGGGAGGAAGCATGAAAACCCGCAAACTGGGCAGGACGGATATTGATGTAAGCGAAATCTGCCTCGGTACCATGACCTGGGGAGAGCAGAACACCGAACAGCAGGCTTTCGAACAGCTGGATCTGGCCACCGCCGAGGGGGTCAATTTTATTGATGCGGCGGAGATGTATCCGGTGCCTCCGCGGCCCGAGACACAGGGGCTGACTGAAACCTACCTGGGTAACTGGCTGGCCAGTCGCGGGCGCAGGAACGACCTGGTGATTGCGTCCAAGGTGGCCGGGCCCGGCAATGGTCTGACCTATCTGCGTAACGGTCCCCGCCTGACCCGGGACCATATCCGCCAGGCCTGTGAGAACAGCCTGCGGCGCCTCCAGACGGACTATATTGATCTGTATCAGGTGCACTGGCCAGACCGGAATGCCAACTTCTTTGGCAAGCTGGGTTACAGGCACAGGGAGGATGAGCAGGCCACACCCATTGAAGAAACGCTTGCTGCACTGGCCGAACTGGTGGAGGAAGGCAAGGTCCGCCATATCGGGCTTTCTAACGAAACCCCCTGGGGAACCAACGAATACCTCAGGCTTTCCCGGGAACACAACTGGCCCCGCATCGTCAGCGTGCAGAATCCTTACAACCTGCTCAACCGGACCTTTGAAGTGGGAATGGCAGAAATTGCCTGCCGCGAGCAGGTAGGCCTGCTGGCCTATTCGCCCCTTGCATTCGGGATGCTCTCCGGAAAATACCTGGACGGCAGGCGACCTGCGGGGGCGCGAATGACCCTGTATGAGCGCTTTACCCGCTACACCAGCGGCCGTGGGGCCGAGGCCACCCGTGCCTATGTGGACCTGGCTGCGGCTCATGAACTGTCGCCGGTGCAGATGGCGCTGGCGTACGTTACCAGCCGGGATTTTGTCACCAGCAATATTATCGGCGCGACCAGTCTTGACCAGCTTCGTGAGAATCTGGGGTCGGTTTCGGTTGCCCTGGACGACGAGGTGCTTGAGGCGATAGAAGACCTTAACAGGGAGTTCACCTACCCCTGCCCATAGCCACGTGGGCGTTACGGTTTCTTAACGGACTGTCCACCCAGAGGGGGTGCCGGGTCACCCCCAAGGGTGCGGAATAACAGCCCTGTTTACATGCTGCAATAATGTTCGATAGTTTTTTGACAAATTAACGGTGATCTGGTGACAAAAAAACGGCGCAAATGCGTACAAAATCACATCTTTCGGGCCGTTAATCATTAGACTTAAGCATTACGTGACAGTAGACTTCCGTTTCGCTAACAGGTCGCCAGATAACCATGATCATCCGTATTTTCGTCGCACTCCTTGCTCTCAACATGATCGCCTTCGTGGTTCGTGCCGAAGCCAACGATCGAATTTTTGCTGATGAAGTGCCCGCTGAGGATATCTACCAGCTTCAGGATGAAATGTCGGGCGATTTCGACCGTGAAGAAGCAGACATGTATACCAACCTCGGCTCACGTCTTCTCAGCCTTGGTTTCAGCCGTTCCGATTCCCGTACAAGAAATTATGCCTCCAGCCCTGCGCGCCCGGATCACGGCATTGCGTTGCTTGAAGAGGGCGCCTGCCTCAATCTCAAATGGAACTTCTGACCGGCTCCTGACCATTGCCCCGGCGCCCCTTGCCGACTTTGATTTATTTTCATTGCACTGACCTCCCCGAACTGGCGTTTATATCACAGGGTGCATTGCCTGATGCGTTTTCGCATGTGATTATCCATGTCGAATGCTTTTTGACGCACGGGAACGGAGTATGGTCATGGCAAAGGAACAACCGGTCATCCTGGGAAGTAGCGCTGAGTGTGTGGATGAGCTGATCCGTCGGGTGGGCAAGAACATCACGCTTGGCTTGCCGCTTGGCCTTGGCAAGCCGGTCCGCTTCGTCAATGCCCTGTACCAGCGCGCCAGGGACGACTCGTCCATTCAGTTGCACATCGTGACTGCGTTATCCCTGACTGCCCCGGGTGGAAGCTCGTCGTTGGAAAAGCGCTTGATGGGGCCCTTTGCCGAGCGGCTTTACGGGCGGATTCCTGAGCTCGAGTACGCCCGTGACGTGGTCCGGCACAAGCTGCCGGAAAACGTGAAAGTTTCCGAGTTTTTCTTCAAGGCCGGATCCTTCCTCCACAACAAGGACCAGCAGCGGCATTATGTGTGCACTAACTATACCCATGCCGTCCGTGACCTGATGGCGCTGGGTGTCAATGTGGTGGGACAGATGGTGGCACCGCCCACGGAGCCGGAGCAGCAGGGGTTCTTCAGCCTGAGTTGCAACCCGGACCTGAGCCTGGACCTGATTCCCTTGCTGAGGGATCTTGAAGAAACCGGAACACCGGTGGCGATTGTCGGGGAAACCAACAAACATCTGCCCTACATGGGTAACGATGCTGTGGTGGAACAGAGCGATTTCGACATTGTCCTCGAGCATACCGCCTCTGATTATCCCCTGTTTTCGGCACCGCAAATGTCGGTCAGCCCGGAAGATCACCTCATCGGCTTCTATGCCAGCGCCCTGCTGAAAGACGGGGGCACTCTCCAGGTAGGCATAGGGTCACTGGGAGCTGCGCTGGTACACAGCGCAATCCTGCGCCACGGAGACAACGACCACTGGAACAAGGTGTTTGACCATCTCGAGGTTGCGAAGCGTTTTCCGGTTGTTCGCAAGCACGGCGGCACTGGCCCGTTCACCGAGGGGCTCTACGGCTGCAGCGAGATGATGGTGGACGGATTCATCTATCTCATGGAAGCCGGTGTGCTGAGCAGGGAAGTGTTTGACCACGCCGGCCTGCAGACACTGATCAACCGGGGTGAGCTGGTTCATGACGTCTCGCTGGAAACACTGGATGTGCTGCGCCGGGAAAAACTGATCGACTCGCCGCTGCGGGCTCGCGATGTGGAGTGGCTCTGCCGGTACGGTATCCTCCATTCCGGGGTGGAATTCAAGGGCGGGCGCCTGCGAATTGGTGAACAGTCCCTTGACCCGGACCTGGACAGCGAAGAGGCCAGGCAGTCGATTGCTGACCTGGCGCTGGGTGAGCGACTGACCGGGGGGATTGTCCTCCACGGCGGTTTCTACGTCGGGCCGGAGAAGTTTTACCAGCGCCTGCGGGACCTGTCGCCGCAGGATCGGCAGCGTATCTGCATGACCAGCGTTAACTACATCAATCACCTCTATGACCATGCCTTTGGCAACCAGCGCCTGAAGGCCGCGCAGCGGGTACACAGCCGTTTCATCAACTCGGCGATGATGCATACCCTCAACGGGGCAGCGGTATCGGACGGCCTGGATGACGGCCGTGTGGTCAGTGGCGTGGGCGGCCAGTACAACTTCGTGGCCATGGCCCACGAACTGCCGGATGCGCGCTCTGTGCTGACCCTGCGCAGCACCCGTAGTTCCGCCGGTAAAACCTTGTCCAACATTGTGTTCAGCTATGGGCACTGCACCATTCCCCGCCATTTGCGGGATATCGTGATTACCGAATATGGCATAGCGGACCTCCGGGGCCAGTCGGATGAGCAGGTCTACCTGCGCCTGATACGCATTGCCGACTCCCGGTTCCAGCAGGACCTGCTGAAACAGGCCCAGAAAGCCGGCAAAGTGGACGCTGCGTTCCGCCTGCCACCGGAATGGTGCAACAATACGCCCGAGGCAATACAGGCCGCCATTAAAGCGGCTGGTGACAAAGAGATGTTCCCGCCTTTCCCGTTCGGCCGGGATTTCACTGATGAAGAACTGAGGCTGGGCAAGGCATTGCAGGCCCTCAAGTCCGCAACGTCGACTCGCCGTGGTAAACTGGCCACCTTGTGGCGTGCAGCGAAGGCAAAAGACGACGAGGGCCGGTACCGGTCGTTGCTGGAGCGCATGAGCCTGGACAAACCCAGAGGGCTGAAAGCCAGGCTGGATCAACGCCTGGTTATTCATGCCCTGGATATGACTGACACACCAGAAACAGGAAACCCTACTGCCTGATGCAAAAACCTGCCGTATTTACCGTTCATTATGTTCTCAAGAACAAGCTGGGAGAACTGGTCGACACTTCCGAAGGCAGCGAGCCGCTTCACTTCCTTGAGGGTAGCCCGGAAATCATTGAGGGCATCCAGAAAGCGGTGAAAGACCGCAACGTGGGAGACTGCCTGGAAGTTACCGTACCGCCCGCCATGGCGTATGGCGAGCACAACCCGGAGCTTATCCGCAAGGTGCCCCGGTCCATGTTCGAGGGCGTGGAAAACCTGCAGGTGGGGATGAAATTCCAGACCAATACCGGTGATACAGCCCAGGTGGTACAGGTGGTCGGTATCGACGGCAATCTGGTGCGGGTGGATGCCAATCACCCGTTGGCGGGTTTCACTCTCTACTTTGACCTGGAAGTCATTGGCAAGCGTGAAGCCACGGAAGAGGAAATCAACGCCGGCCACCCCTTGAGCTGAAGTTACCCCTCCGGGCCGGCAATCACTGTCGGTCCGGTAGTTTCCTGGTTTGACAGCCGTCCCGCCTGAATCTGCCACAAGCCGTTCTGAACGATTTTATGTAAATCCCTGGATATTTCTGACAGTTCACGGCCTTCCCGCAGGGTTACCACCGGGTGGGCGACAACCCCCACTTCTACGGCCGGTTGTCCGAGCATACGGACCAGGTGATGCTGGAACTCGTCATCGCCAATAAACGGAGCCAGGTGGTCCGGATGGCCATTTCGCAGGTAGCCGATGCTGACGGGCTGGATGTCCACGCCGGCATCCGCTGCGGCATGAAGCAGGCGGCTGTGGAACGGCAGAACCGTGATGCCCGCCGTAGTGGTTCCTTCCGGGAAAACCAGCACCGACTGCCCCTGCCTTAGCGTGTTGGCGATCTCATGCCGAGCCTGCCCAGCCTTGCCGCTGCCACGTTGGATAAACAGTGTGCCGGCCTGCTTCGCCAGCCAGCCAATGACCGGCCAGCCTCCCACTTCTGCTTTCGACAGGAATCGCAATGGCACCATGCCACCGAGTACGGGAATGTCGGACCAGGAAACGTGATTGCAGACAAAGAGTACGGGCCTGTCGCTGAATGTGCCCTGGGCGGATACGCGGAAGCCCAGGCAACGGCTGGCACCGCGGAAACAGAAGCGGGCGAATGGCGCACGGTCGATCCGGCTCCGCAACAGGGCGTCAACCAAAAGAAGAGTGCCCGCAAGAGCGGCCGTCAGGGCAAGGAATCCGGCAAACAGCGTGAGTCTGGTGGTCAGACGTAAAAGTTCCATGGCTGATCCTCGTCTTGCCCTGTTGATCGTGCCCGATTACCGGGACTGTTTGCGCAGGAAGTGGCGACTGTAGCGGCTGGCCAGGTTGTTGACGTCCAGCACCACCAGCAGGTCGGCACAACGGAAATCCGGGTCCCAGCAGGGCTCCCCGCAAACCCTGGCGCCCAGTCGCATATAGGCCTTTATCAGGGCGGGTACGTCCACCGGGCGATCCTCACTGACCGCGTGGGTCAGGTGGGGCAGGGCGCGCAGTGGTGTTACCCGGTATTCCTCGCCGGCAAGGAACTCCCGCTGCAGGTAGCGGGCGATGCGCCAGGCTTTCAGGCCGCCGTCCGACATGCCGATACTGGCGCAGCCAATCAGGTAGTCCACGTTGCGGGACACCAGGTACTCCGCCACCGAGGCCCAGAGCAGGCTGATGGTCGCGCCATTGCGGTAGTCCGGGTGTACGCAGGTTCGCCCGAGCTCGGCGACGGTTCCCGGTAGCTGGTACAGTGAGGACAGCTCGAACTCACCCTCGGAATAGAACCCCCCGGCTTGCAGGGCGCTGCTGTGATGAAGCACCCGCGTGGTCGCCACCAACTCACCGGTGTGTTCGTCGGAGACAATCAGGTGGTCGCAGTAATGGTCGAATTCGTCCGCATCGATGCCGGGTACGGCCGCCCCCAGGTCAGAATCATATTCTTCCGAGAAGACCCGGTATCGCAGTTTCTGCGCGGATTCAACCAAATCCGGCTGCTGGGTGATGACGGTTCTGAGCCGGCGGGCCGGGCGTGACAGGCGGGCGGTCTGGGCGTTCATGGCAATGCCTCTTTGTTTCCACTTTTCGACAAGGCTATGAATCCGGTGTGACATCGGAATGAACGGGGGATGACGACTTTGTGACAGGCTCCGGGGCTGGTCTGACGCTGTGATGTTTGTCACAGGCTGTAACGAACGGGCGGTTCCATGTATATTTCTGAATAGCATGTATAATTGCTGTTACAGGAGGTAGCCTGTATTGTCAGTTACATGACAGATCTTCCTTGAGAGAAATCTTCTCCGGCCAGGTGGGGTGAATGTGGCCGGAAGCTTCACAAACCGGAAAAACAAAATCAGAGATGGACGGCGTGGAACAGACGAACGAAAGTTGGCGGATTCTTATAGTCGAAGATGATGAGAGGCTGGCGGAGCTGACCAGGGAATATCTGGAAAGCAATGGGTTGACGGTCTCCCTCGAAACCCACGGCGGCAGCGCGGTAGAGCGTATCCGCAAGGAGCAGCCCGATCTGGTGGTGCTTGACCTGATGCTGCCCGGCGAGGACGGGCTGTCCATCTGCAGGCGTGCGCGGCCCTTCTACCCTGGCCCTATCATTATGCTCACTGCCCGTACGGATGACCTTGACCAGGTGCTTGGCCTGGAAATGGGCGCCGATGACTACATTGGCAAGCCCGTCCAGCCCAGGGTGTTGCTGGCAAGAATCCGTGCCCTGTTGCGGCGGGTCACTGAGAACAGCTCGGTGGCTGCGGAGGAGAACAATGGCGAGGAGCCTGTCCGGCTGCAGTTCAACGATCTGGTGGTGGACCGTTCCATGCGTGAAGCCTGGTTGAACGATGACAGCATTGACCTGACCAGTGCGGAGTTTGACCTGCTATGGTTGCTGGCCAGCAACGCCGGCCGGGTTCTCAGCCGTGAAGAGATTTTCACCGCACTGAGAGGGATCGAATACGATGGGCAGGATCGTTCGATTGACGTCCGGGTTTCACGGATACGGCCCAAAATTGGCGATGACCCCATTCATCCGAGGCGCATAAAAACCGTACGCAGCAAAGGCTATCTGTTTGTAAAGGAAGCCTGAGTGTCCACTCTCTGGCGCTGGCCCGCCCGGGCCGGCGTTCATTGCCAGGGTTGATGCAATGCCCCTCAAGTTTTTTCTCAAGCTATACGCCCGGCTGATTGGTCTGACCTTTCTGATTCTCCTGCTTTGCGCGGCACTCTTCCTGGGTGTGAACTCCGTACGCGAGCAGTTCTGGCAGGAACGGTATTCCGCCCCTCTGCTGCGGTGGATTGCGGCAACTCCCCATCCGGAGCAACAATACCACTGGCTTGAGTCCTTCTATGATTTCAGGGTAACCCCTCGCGGCGACCTGCCCCTGTCGGATGTCATCATGGAGAGGTTGTCCTATGGCCAGGTGGTGGTGCTGGATACCAGTATTGGCCAGCAGGTGATGATTGAGGATGGCCAGGGCCGCATTCTCGACCTGCGATTCCGGGACATCTACAGTGACGTTGCCGAGGCAACTGCCCTGATTGCACGCATCCATCTTGATGACCTCCCGGCAGAGGGCCGTGAGGAGGCCATGGCACAGTTATCCGAAGCGCTTGCAGTGGAGATGGTGCCTGTCCAGGACCAGTCGGCACTGCCCGACTCGGATGTGCTGGAGCGAGTTTCCGAGCGGGGTATCTCGCTTTATCATCATCCGTCCCGGGACAGGGCTCATGTATTGCTGCGCCTGGACGATGGAACCCTGGTGGACCTGGCAATGCCGTCGCCCTTTAATTCCTGGGCATGGCCGGTGCTGCTGTTGTTACTGGCAGTAGCGGGCAGTGTTCTCGCGCTTGCGCTCTATCTGGCATTAAGGGATGTGGACAGCAATCTGCGGGCGGTGGAGTCCGTCGCTATCCGCATTGCCCGTGGGGAGATGGGAGCGAGGATCGACGCCGGCGACAGCCGTTTGGTATCCAGGCTGGCGGTCGCCTTCAACAGCATGGCGGAGCATATCCAGAGACTGGTGGGTGTGCAGCGGGAAATGATCCATGCGGTGTCCCATGAGCTGAGAACCCCCGTGGCCCGCATCCGTTTTGGCGTGCAGATGATCGAGAGTGCCAGCAGCCCGGAAGCGCTGCAGAAACAGCTTGATGGTATTGATGGTGATATCCAGGAACTGGATGAGCTGATTGACGAGATACTGACCTACGCTCGCCTTGAGCAGGGCGGCCCCGTCTTTGCGCTTCAGGAAACCTCGGTGTCGGACATAGTCCGGCAGGTGGTCAGCGAACAACAACTAACCCGCCCCGAGCACAGCATAGAAGCGGACATTGATGAAGAGTCGGAACGCTGGTCGCTGTCCGATGTGGAGCCCCGGTACCTGCACCGGGCGGTTCAGAACCTAGTGGGCAATGCGGCCCGCTACGCCAACCGGAGGGTAAGGGTTCATTGCCAGTTTGACGAGGACAATTGTCGCATTGATGTTGAGGACGATGGCCCGGGCATTCCCGAAGAGGACTGGGAGAAGGTATTTACCGCCTTTGCCCGGCTTGATGACAGCCGCACCCGGACTTCCGGTGGCTATGGCCTTGGTCTCTCGATTGTGAGAAGGATTCTGTACTGGCACGGTGGCCAGGCATTTGTCAGTCGCAGTGATGAGCTCGGTGGTGCCCGGTTCAGCCTGGTATGGCCACGGAAGAAGCCGACGGAACACAGTTTGTAACAGGATTTTGT
>CAZFPG010000021.1:0-2233 GCA_964521055.1 uncultured Marinobacter sp. | reverse complement strand
GCCTGGTATGGCCACGGAAGAAGCCGACGGAACACAGTTTGTAACAGGATTTTGTGACGGATTTCTCGGCGCCTCACCGGATGTAACAATCACGCAACACAACCACAACTGAAGGCCCCGTCAGATAGCGCGATACTGTCGGTGTAAGGGATGACTTTTGAGGTTGTAGTTCTTACGAACTTTCCTTGTTTCATTCGTCATTTGAGGGCCGGTTTTCCGGCCCTTTTTTTATCTGCACTCGAAATCCCCCGGAATCCTGGCCATAGCGTTCTCTCCAATCCTTTGAGAAGATTGCAGTATCAACAAGAACGATGCTGATCTATCTGAAAGGACGCCTGAAATGACCCAGTACCTGCTCGCCATCGACCAGGGGACCACCAGCTCCCGGGCAATTGTATTTGACGATTCCGGCAGCTCCGTGGCCACTGCACAACAGGAATTTCATCAGTATTTCCCCGAAGACGGCCAGGTTGAACATGACGCCGGGGAGATCTGGGACAGTACCCTGGCGGTATGCCGGGAAGCGCTGAAAGAGTCGGGTGTTAATGCCTCGGAGCTGGCGGGTATCGGCATCACCAACCAGCGCGAAACCACGGTTATCTGGGACCGCAAAACCGGCGAGCCTATTCATCGCGCCATAGTCTGGCAGGACCGGCGCACTGCATCGGTTTGTACCAAGCTCAAATCCGACGGCCATGAAAGCACCGTTGTTGAACGCACCGGCCTGCTTGTTGACCCCTATTTTTCAGCCACCAAGATTGCCTGGATTCTGGACCATGTGGAGGGGGCCAGGGCGAGAGCGGAGGTGGGAGAGCTCGCCTTCGGCACTGTCGACAGCTGGTTGTTGTGGAACCTCACCGGCGGCCGTTCCCACCGCACCGATGCCACCAACGCCTCCCGCACGGCGCTGTTCAATATCCACGAACAGCGGTGGGATGACGAATTACTGACGCTGTTCCGGGTTCCATCGGCGTTGCTGCCCGAGGTACATGATTCGGCCGCGGATTTTGGCATCACCGATGAGCACTGGCTGGGTGCTCCCGTACAGGTGGCGGGTATCGCCGGCGACCAGCATGCGGCCCTGATTGGCCAGGCCTGCTTTGAACCTGGCATGGCAAAGAGCACCTACGGAACCGGCTGTTTTCTGATGCTGAACACTGGCGAGAAGGCACTGCGCTCGGAGAACCGCCTGCTGACAACCATGGCCTATCGCCTTGATGGCAAACCCTGCTATGCCATGGAAGGCAGCATATTTGTCGCCGGCGCTGCCATGCAGTGGTTGCGGGACGGCCTCCGGCTGATCAGGCACGCCAGTGAGTCGTCTGCCTATGCCACTGAGGTGGGTGTGGACAATCCGGTGTATCTGGTGCCGGCGTTTACCGGCCTTGGCGCCCCCCACTGGGATCCCCATGCCCGCGGGGCGATTATGGGGCTGACCCGGGATACCGGCATTGCGGAAATCGTCACTGCTGGTTTGCAGTCCGTGTGCTATCAGACCAAGGACCTGATACGCGCCATTCAGAATGACGGCGCTTCGCTCCAGGCACTGCGGGTTGATGGCGGTATGGTGGTGAATGACTGGGTGATGCAGTTTCTGGCGGACATTCTCAATGTACCAGTGGACCGCCCAAGGGTAACGGAAACCACGGCACTGGGGGCCGCCTACCTGGCGGGCCTGCACACCGGGGTGTACAAGAGCCTGGAGGAGATTGCGCGGTTGTGGGAGCGTGAACGCCGTTTTGATCCGGTGATGAAGCCGGCACTGAGGGAGAAGCTCTACGCCGGTTGGCTGGATTCTGTTGAACGGGTCTGCAACAACTGACCCGGCTCAGACCCGCTCGAAGGCGATCAGGTGGTCCGCCTCCACCCGCACCGGTACATGTTCGCCCAGGTGGAAGTCCAGGTGGCTGCGGAACAGCGCCTCGAATTCAGTGTCTTCCGAGCAGCGGAAGCGATACAGGGTAGAGGTGCCAGCGAAGGTTTTTTCCACCACCCGGGGTTTCAGATCCGAATCGGCATCGTAAACAATGTCATCCGGCCGGATCAGTACATCCACCAGGGTGCCCGGCTTCCACGTGTAGGCGCGGTTGCCACGGATAACACCCAGCTCCGATTCGATGGTATCCGGCCCCAGTGTTTTACCGGGTATAAACCCACCCTGGCCGACAAAACTGGCCACAAAGCGATTGGCGGGCTCGTGGTAAAGGTTATAGGGCACATCCCATTGCTGGAT
>CAZFPG010000020.1:0-18522 GCA_964521055.1 uncultured Marinobacter sp. | reverse complement strand
GCCTTGCTGATTGAAACACGGGCGCCTGACCAGGGCGTGCTGCAGGAGCAGCTGGTTCAGATAAAAGCCGCCCTGGCTGACTTCCCGGTGGAACAGAAAGTGGATTTCACCACCGATCCGAAAGTGTCTGACCTCCTGTGGGCTATCCGCAAGGGCACCTTCCCCGCCGTGGGCGCGGTACGCCCCACCGGCACCACCGTGATCATCGAGGACGTGACTTTCCCGCTCGAGCAGTTGGCGGAAGGCGTGAAGCGGCTTCAGTCGCTGTTTGTAAAACACGGCTATGACAACGCCATCATCTTTGGCCATGCCCTGGAAGGCAACCTTCACTTTGTGTTTCCCCAGGGCTTTGACGACCCTGACGAAGTGGCACGCTATGACGCTTTCATGAAGGATGTCTCACGGCTGGTGGCGGTAGAATTCGATGGCTCCCTCAAGGCGGAGCATGGCACCGGCCGCAATATGGCACCCTTTGTGGAGCTGGAATGGGGCCATGATGCTTGGCAGCTGATGTGGAAAATCAAGGGCCTGCTTGACCCGGAGAATCTGCTCAATCCGGATGTGGTCCTTTCCAGGGATCCGGACATCCACCTGAAAAACCTGAAGCCGCTTCCGGCCGCCGATCCTTTGATCGACAAATGCATCGAGTGCGGATTCTGCGAGCCGGTGTGTCCGTCGGAGGGGCTGACCCTGTCACCGCGCCAGCGCATTGTGATCTGGCGTGATATCCAGGCGAAAAAGCGGGCGGGGAAGGACACATCGGAACTGGAAGCCGCCTTCCAGTATCAGGGCATCGACACCTGTGCCGCAACGGGCTTGTGCGCCCAGCGCTGCCCGGTGGATATCAACACCGGCGACCTGGTTCGCAAGCTGCGGGCCGGGAAAACGGGCCACCAGGGCACCGCCAATTGGGTGGCGGAGCATTTTCAGACCGTGTTACGGGGCACGCGCTTCGTGCTTGCCATGGCTTCCGGCACGGAAAAACTCCTGGGTGCGCCGAGGCTGGCAAAGCTGAGCGCGGGGTTGAGAAAAGCCTCCGGGGAGCGACTGCCCCAGTGGGACCCCGCCATGCCCCAGCCTATCCGTTTTGTGCCGCCAACTGCGGCACCCGACAGCGGCGCACCAAGAGTGGTCTACCTGCCGGCCTGTGTTTCCCGTGTGATGGGGCCTGCCAGTGGCGACGCCGAACAGGCAACGCTGCAGGAAAAAACCCGCCAGTTGCTGGAGAAGGGCGGCTACCAGGTGGTTCATCCCCAGGGGCTGAATGCCCTGTGCTGTGGCCAGCCCTTTGCCTCGAAAGGCTATCCGGAACAGGCCGACCGCAAGAAAGCCGAGCTGTTGCAGGCACTGCTTGCGGCCACTCGCAACGGCCAGTACCCGGTTTACTGCGACACCAGCCCCTGCACCCTGCAGATTCAGGAAGCGGCCCGGGAGCTGGGCCTGGAGCTTTATGACCCGGTGAAGTTCATCCGCGAAAAACTGGTGGATCGACTGGTGTTCAGGCCCGAAGACACCGCGATTGCGGTTCACGTTACCTGCAGCACCCAGCATCTGGGGGAGTCCCAGGGGCTGATTGATATCGTACGGCGCTGCAGTACCAACGTGGTTATACCGGAGGACATTCACTGCTGCGCCTTTGCCGGTGACAAGGGGTTCAATGTGCCGGAACTGAACAGTCACGCCCTGCGGACGTTACCCCGCCAGGTAGATGGGTGCACGGAAGGAATCTCCACCAGCCGCACCTGCGAGATCGGCCTGAGCCGGCATGGCGGGATTGATTACCACGGGCTGGTCTATCTGGTGGACCGGGTAACCGAAGCCGCTCCTCAGTGATCGGGCTTTTCAACCAGTCTTGCACGGACCCGGGGCAGGTGGTCGGGGAACTGTTCCTGAATAAAGGTGATCATGTCTTCCCGGATGGCGCAGCGGAGGTCCCATAACCCCGAGGAGTCCTTGGCGCTCATCAGCAGGCGCACTTCCATGTTGGTGTCGCCGGCATCAGTAACCTGTACCGTAGCGGTGTGCCCGTTCCACTGCGGTGACTGCTGCAGCAAGCGGTTGAACTCGTTTCGCAGCGGCTCAATGGGCATGGAGTAGTCCACGTGGATGAATACCGACCCTGTCAGTTCCGTATCGTTTCTCGACCAGTTCTGGAAGGGGTTCTCGATAAACCACTGTAACGGCACAACCAGCCGCCTCAGATCCCAGACCCTCAGCACCACGTAGGTTGCGGTGACTTCCTCCACCCAGCACCACTCCCCCTGTACATGCAGCACGTCGTCTATGCGGAAAGGCTGGGTCAGGGCGATCTGCATGCCTGCCAGCAGGTTGCTGAGTACCGGTTTGGCGGCGAAGCCGAGAATGATGCCGCCAATCCCCGCCGAGGCCAGCAGGCTGCCGCCCAGGTGGCGAACCGGTTCGAAGGTCATCAGAGCAACGCCCAGCCCCAGGATGACGATGAGAATGTTCAGCACCCTTACCAGGAAGCGTGTCTGGGTTTCCACCTTGCGCGCACGTTTCCATTGCCCTTCCAGCACGGGATTCATGGCGACAATCACATTGCCGATGGCGGACGTGCACCGGACCAGGGCCCAGGTGACTGCGATAATAAGCAACAGGGTCGCCATGTGCTGAATGGGGCTCAGCAGCGGTAAGTCGGGAGAGGCGGTTTCCAGAACGCCATTCAGGACCAGTAGCGCAATGACAATGCCCAGCGCTGTGGAGGAAGCATCCAGGAAAAGGCGGGGAACCGTCTTGCTGCGGGTGAGCCGTTGAATGACCGCTAACACACCCTTGTAAGCGAGGAAGGTGAAAACAACAGAGAGCAGGGCGGTAATGCCGGGGCGGAACCAGTCCTGGAGGACGGCCTGCATCACGTTCAGGGCTTCAAAATCATTCATTGGCAACCGACGTTGAATCAGCAGGTGTATCAGCTTCTGGTAGTGGTCAGTTTAAACTGCTTTTCTGCATCGTGATATGGTTTGCGCCTGACCACTGGCACTAAAATGACGCTATGAAACTGATCCTCAGCCGAAAAGGCTTCGATTCCTCGGCAGGCGGCTGCCCGAGCCCGGTCTTTCCCGACCGGTCGTTCTACACCCTGCCAATCCCGGATCCGCGCTCCCGGATTGCCTACCGGGACATCCATCACAATGGTTTGAACGTGGGTAAACTGGTTGCAGGCCTGACCGGTGACCGGCGTGGCGGAACCCGAAAAGCCCACCTGGACCCGGACCTGATAGCGGGCGTCTATCCCCGCGACGAGGGTTGGCGACCCTGCCTGGGGCAGACCGGTGCTGCCCAGGGCCACCTTCGCAAACAGCAGGTGGGTGTGGGGGATCTGTTGCTGTTTTTCGGACTGTTTCGCGACGTGGAAAAGCGTGGCAAAAGCTGGCGGTTTGTCCAGCAGGCCCGCCCCTTTCATGCCCTGTGGGGCTGGCTGCAAGTGGGCGAGGTGCACCGGATTGATGACCTCGCGGATGAGGATCTGCCCTGGGCTCGCTATCATCCCCATTTCCACGGGCAGGAGGATGGCAGCAATACCCTGTACGTGGCGGCCGAGCAGTTGCACCTTGACGGCCAGCCAGCGGGCTTGCCTGGCGCTGGTGTATTCGACAACATGCAGGACCAGTTCCGCCTGACTGCGCCGGAGGCCGCCTCCACCACACAATGGCGGTTGCCCGGGTGTTTCTTTCCGGAGTCGGCAGAAACAGCGATGAGTTTTCATAGCAACCTTGCGCGCTGGTCCAGAGAGGGGGAACACTGTTACTTGCGCAGCGCATCGCGGGGGCAGGAGTTCGTGCTGGATACTGCAAGGTATCCAGGGGTGGTTTCGTGGTTGAAGGGGATATTATGAAAGTGATGCTACTGGGCGCCACCGGCCTGACCGGCGGCAAGGTACTGGAAGGACTGCTGGCCAGCAATAAGGTGTCATCCGTCGTTACACCGGTGCGCCGCCCCCTTGCGCTGAGCCATGAAAAACTGGAACAGCACGAGATCGATTTTGACCACCTGGATGCACACGCAGAGAGGTTTGCTGTGGATGCCATCATCTGTTGCCTGGGCACGACCATCAGGAAGGCCGGGTCCAGGGAGCAGTTTCGCAAGGTGGATTACAGTTACCCGCTCAAGGCGGCGGAGCTGGGCCGGGCGAATGGCGCAAGGGCGTTCGTACTGATGTCGGCCATTGCCGCGTCGTCGTCTTCCACGGTTTTCTACAATCGTGTGAAAGGGGAGCTGGAGGATGCTGTGAAAGGGCTGGGCTATCCTTGCCTGGCTATTTACCAGCCCAGCCTGTTGCTTGGCGAAAGGGACGAACATCGCACGGCGGAAGCCCTGGGCATGAAAGCCATGCCCCTGATCAACCGGGCATTGATTGGCCCACTGGAACGGTTTCGGGGTATTGAGGCGGCCACCGTGGCCAGGGCAATGGTCAACGAAGTGTGCGTACTTGGCCAGGAGAACCCGGTCGGGCCGGAAGTCCGGATCCATGAGTACCCGGACATCGTGGCGCTGGCACGGGACTGACTAACGCTCACTCCGGCCTTCATTCCCTTCCCCGTGCCCTGCGGCAGGCTTCCAGTGCCTTCAGGGCATCCATTTTCAGAGGGAGCTTGAGCGCCCACTGAATATCTGTTCTCTCAAACCCGATATCCGACAGTATCTGGTCATCCTCGTCCAGTAGTGGCAGAAACAGCCTCCGGAAATGGTACCTGCGTCGGCAGATTTTCACCCAGAACTCCAGTGTTGCCATGAAGGCCAAAGGAGGCGTTGCCGGCATATACAGGTCCAGTTCGGGTGGCTTCACCGGGGAGTCCGGTTGCAATTGGGGGCGACGAAAATCCTGCTGGTTGTGCATCTTGAATATCTCCTTGCTGATGGACTTGTTCCAAGCATGCAACTTTGCCTTTGATCAGACAAACGAAAAGATTTAAGGTGTGAGTTAAGTAAAATTGAAAGGTAATGATATGCAGAGTTCAAAACCTGTCATCACCCGTGAAGCCATCCCACTGTTGGATACCGATGTAGTAAGAACGTTCGTGGCGATTGCGGAAAGCGGAAGCTTTACCCGGGCTGCGAAACAGGTTTTTCGCACGCCCTCGGCTTTGAGTATGCAGATCAAGCGGCTCGAGGAGATACTCGGGCACGTTCTGTTTGTGCGTGAAGCCCGCCACGTTCGATTGACGCCTGAAGGTGAGGTGTTACTGGGCTATGGGCGGCGACTGCTGCGGTTGAATGAGGAGGCAATACAGCAGTTTCTCTCGCCAACACTGGAGGGCCGGGTCAGTTTTGGCACTTCCGATGATGCGGGCAGCCGTATTCTGCCGGGGGTGCTTGCCCAGTTTGCGCGGTCTTACCCGGCGGTACAGGTGGATGTGGTGGTGGGCTCAAGCCGGCAGAATCTGGAGCGCCTGGATGCCGGCGAACTGGATATGGCGCTGATTACCATCGGTAACGAGGGCCAGGAATGGCGGGGAGAGGTTGTGCATACCGAGCCCCTGGTATGGGCCGGACGTGAAGGTGGCATCGCGGCCAACCGCTCCCCCTTGCCAGTGTCCCTGGCTGACCATGGATGCGCCTGGCGCCGGATGGCCCTGGATGCGCTGGACGAAGCCCATCTGGCTTATCGGGTTGCCTATACCTGTGACAACTGCTTCGGCCAGGAAGCGGCCATGCTGGCGGACCTGGCTGTGGCGCCGTTTCCGGTGAGCCTTGTGCGGCCCCCACTGCGAAGACTGGACAGGGACGGCCTGCCGGCGCTACCGGATTACCAGATTGCTCTGGTGCGCAGTGGCAGCAACCCTGTTAATGACGCCCTGGCAGGGCACGTCAAAGACGCGTTTGTTGATTTGAGATGAAGGGGGCGGAGGGGTTCAGGAGCAGGCAAAAAAATCCCGGAGCAGAACTCCGGGACCTGGGGCGTTCAGTGATGCTGACGGTTACATCAGCGCATCAATGCGCTCGCGGGTTTCAGGATCGCTGTTGTAAGCAGTAGCGATGCTGTTGTAGGTCTCGATCTCCATGTCTTCGCCTTCGATGACCTTGACCATTTCGTCATTGGCTTCCTGCTGAAGCTCCTGGGCTTTCGCCTGGTCATCGGCGGACTCGATCTTCTCCATGTACTCATCCCGGACATCGTTGATGCCTTCCTGGGCGTTTACGAACTTCTGCAGCTCCTGATCGTTGAAATCAGTCTGCGGAGCGCTTTGCTCACCCTGCATGGCATCGCCGCTCTGCTGGTTCTGATCCTGTGCCAGAACCGGGCCGGCAGCCAGAAGAGCCATGGATGCAGTCAGTGAAATCAAAAGCTTGTTCATAAGTGTCTCCTTTGGTTTCGCTCGGTTTTGCGTTATCCGGGGCGGGATTGTTCAGCCCGCCCTGTTGAATGCATAAGAGGTGTATCAAACCCCGTGCCAGGAACTTTTCTGACCTCTGAATTTCATGAAAATTCTTTATAATCAGAAAGATGGAATTGTCATGAAGGTTAAATTCACTTAACGCCGTTTGTGGCATATCGCCTCATGAGGCATGGGTGTGTGGCATCGGGGCAAAACAGCCGGGCAGGTTTGCATAAAAAAGCCCCTTTATCAGGGGCGTAAGGTCACAACAATGATACAAGCGCTTCAGGCACAGGCGGGAGCCTGTACCGTGGGCCGGGTCAGAATTTTACTCTCAGGCCCGTTGTCACAATCTTGATGTTGTCATACTTGGGGTTGTAGCAGGTTCTGCCTGAGGTTGTGCACCATTCACCGCGCTCGAAGCTGTGTACTTTGGCGCCCCCGTAAACGTCGAGCATTTCTGTGGGGCTCCAGACGTAGCCGGCACCGGCCACGGTGGCTTTTTCGTCGTCTTTATTGCGGTTTTTGGTGTACCCCCAATGGATGTCGAAGGCGTGCTGGCGATTCGGGCGATAGCCGAGCTTGGTATAGCGGAACTGTCCCAGTTCGGAGCGGGTTGAGCTGAAGGTGCCGGACTTCTCGTCACTGGTGAGCTCATCCTCGTAGTTGACCGCAGCCAGTGTCAGGTTCAGGCCGGTATTGCTGTGAAAATAGGACACGGAGCCGCCGTATGTGTTGATATCGGGGTCGACACTGGAGTCCGGGTCGAAGGGTTCAGCAGGGTCATCCGAGTTCCGTGTTGCCCTGGAATAACCCAGGCCGATGAGCATGCGGCCACCGGGCGCTCGCAACCCTGATTTCAGGCCCACTTGCAGGATGGATTCGTGTCCTTCGGAACCGCTGTCGTGGCCGGCACTGACCGAAAGCGTAACCGGCCCCAGGCGGGGGCTGTCGTAACGAATCCGGTCATGGCGATTCTCGAAATTGTAATCCCTGATACTGCCGGCGATGGTCACTTCGTTCTGGGCCGGATTCTGGGTGTCGAAAGGTTCGTTCTCGATGAAATTGCCGTTGGCATCGAACTTCCGCTTGAATGAGGAATCCTTCATCCCGTATCGCAGGCTGCCGCCAATAAGGCTCGGATTGCGAAAGCTGATGACGCCGGTGCCGGAGTAGTCCCTGCGCGCCGAATTGTAAGCTGCACCCTCGCCGCGACCAAGCGTGATCTTGCCGTAGGGCGAGTCTACAAACGCATCTGTAATGCGTTCGTCCACTTCAGCTCCGGTGGACTTGTTTGCGGGATCCACGTCATTGGAGGCGTTGGAAAAGACACCCACTTCGATAAGAGCTCCGGCGGTCCATCCGTCAAACAGTCGCTGAGTTCCACCCAGATTAAAGCGTGTCGGGCTGTTGCGGTTATCGACGTGATAAAACTCGGTTTCAGAACCAACGCCCAGGTTGTTCGCGCTGTAACCATCCTCCACGTACATGATGGCGCGGTTTACCTGGCCACCTACCTCAACTTCAAGCGCAGATGCGGGGAGTGTCGTCAAGCTGACAACGCCCGCCGCCAGTAGCGATTTGGAAAACCTCATATTGCCTCCGGATTCTTGTTTTGTAGGGTTTCGCTTTCCACGCTTCCTTTATCGGCTACTATTGACACCTATGTAAATTGAAAACATTAGATAGATATATGCGTTTTCTGCATGTCAGTAGGAGAAACCATTGAATATCAAAAAGTTGAAGTGTTTCCGCGCGGTGGTGATTCACGGTTCCCTGGTGGCGGCTGCGTCGGTAATGAACCTGAGCCAGCCTGCAACCAGTCGGTTGATCTCCACTCTGGAGGACGAACTGAAGTTGAAACTGTTCAAGCGGGAAAAGCGCCGCCTGGTGCTGACCCCAGAGGGCAAGGAGTTCTACCGGGAAACCGAGAAGATTCTGTCCAACCTGGATGACTTGCCCCGCATCGTGCAGGAGATCAAGGCCGGTGGTACCCGCACCCTTCGTATTGTCGCCCTGGCACGATTGGCCAACAGCCTGGTATCGCCCGCGCTGGCCAGGTTTGTGCGGGAGCACCCTGACCAAAGGTTCAGTGTGGACGTGCGCGGCCACCGGGATATCGAACAGTGGGTGGCGGGCCGTCACTATGACATTGCGGTGGCTCTTACCAAGCCCTGCAATCATCCGTCTGTTATCCAGCGTCCGTTCTTCGATACCGATGCCATGGTAATGATTCCCCGCGGGCATCCCCTTGAAGCCCTGGAAACCGTTTCGCCGTCGCAGATGGCCGAGCACGACATCATTGCCCTGGCACCGGGACTGCGTCCACGTTTCCAGATGGAGGAAATCTTTCACGCGGCGGGTGTGAGCCTCGACTGCAAGATAGAAACCACATCCAGTGTGCTGGCTTGCCAGATGGTGGTGGAAGGGTTGGGGGTAACAATCATCGACCGCCTGGCCGCACTGGCGGTGGACCAGTCAAGGTTCTGCCTGCGCCCGCTCAGCCCGAATTACCGGTTGCAGTTCGTATTGCTGTTCCCGCCGGGCTTTGAAGAGACGCCAGCCACCACCAGCCTGGTCCGGTGCCTGCATGAGGAGGTGGCGGGCGCCCTTGGGGAGCACGCGACCCTGACAGGCGGGGATACCCGTGATGCGGGGATCATGTGAAGTTATTGCTTTTTAGATGCATTAATTGCATAGAAATATGACTTATATTCAATTTTAAAATCAATCGGGCCTGCCTAGACTGATTTCCAATTCTTGATCTTCACGCGAACCAGGTATCGATCAAGTGCTCCAATAACTACAACAGGAGGAGACATGAGGATCCGGCCCCCGGTGTCCATCGGTAACTGCCTTATTGGCCTGCTTGCCTTGTGCGCACTGCCTTTCCATGCCAACGCTGGCCCGGAAGACGACACGCTCGTGGTCGCGCTTTCCAAGCCGCTGACTACCGTTGACCGGCTGTATTCCATCCAGCGCGAGGGGTTGATTCTTTCCCGGCTGACCGACGACGGCCTGTTCTTCGTGGACCCGCAAACCCTGGAGTTTGTCCCCCTGGCGGCTTCCTCTTACGAATGGGTATCAGACACCCGGCTTGAGATTACGCTGCGGGACGACGTGGTGTTTCACGATGGCAGTCCGCTGACGGCGGAAGACGTGGTTTACACCTTCGAATGGGTGATCAATGAGGAGTCGGACACCAGCCGTGGCCCGGTTATCCGCAGCTGGCTTGAAAGCATCGAAAAGCTGGGCCCCGGGAAAGTCCGCTTTAACCTGAGATTGCCATATCCCATGGCGTTGCGGGACATGGCTATCAGTATACCGCTGCGCAAGCAGGGCACCTACGATGAGGCCGGGGGCGAGACGGACGAGCAACCGTTGAACGGGATCGGTCCGTACAGAGTCACCGAATTCAGAGCCGGGCGCGAGATTGTTCTGGAGCGCTTCGAGGATTATTACCAGGCCAGCCCGAAGGCAAACCCGGCCATAAGGAACATGGTGTTCCGGGTGATACCGGACCAGGGTACTCAGCAGGCGGAACTGCTCAGCGGCGGTATCGATATCATGATGGACGTGCCGCCGGACGTGGCCGATAACGTCAGCCATTTGCCAGGGGTAAAGCGCCTGGAAGGCAACGATATCCGCATCGGTTACATCACCCTTGATGCTGCCGGATACACGGCTCCGGACTCGCCGTTTGCCAACCGCAAAGTGCGCCAGGCAATCAACCACGCCATCAACCGTGAAGAAATCACCAGATACCTGGTGCGTGGTAGCGCCGAAGTGGTTCATTTTGCCTGCCACCCGCGCCAGTTCGGATGTGAGGCCGACGGCCCACGCTACCCCTATAACCCGGAAAAAGCGAAGCAACTGCTGGCCGAAGCAGGTTACCCGGACGGGTTTTCCTTCAAGCTCTGGGCCTATCGGGAAAAGATCATTGCCGAGGCGGTGGTCAGCAACCTGCAGGCCATTGGCCTGGATGTGGACCTGCGGTTCGTGAAGCTGAATGTGTTTTCCAAGGTCCGCAACAGCAAGGATATGCAGGCGTTTTTTGCCTCCTATGGCAGTGGCGGCACGGCGGATGCCTCGGCATCAACCGGGGTTCATTTCGCCGGCAATTCCGCCCGCAATTACAGCGGTGATGACGCGCTTGCCGACACGGTGATCGCGGCCGAACAAACCATTGATCCCGATGAACGCAAGCGCCTGTACCGCCAGGCACTGAACCGGATTGCGGAGCAGGCTTACTGGGTGCCGATGTTTTCCTACAGCCAGAACTTCCTGTTAACACCCGAGCTGGAATTCTCCGTGCCCAAAGACGGTGTTCCCCGGTTCTGGCAAGCCACCTGGAGGCAGTGATTATGTTGAATTATGTCCTGCGCAGAGGGTTCATGGCACTGCTGGTGGCCCTGACCGTGTCCTTCGGCACCTTTGCACTGTTCCATTTCGCCACCGACCCGGCCCAGACCATTGCCGGCGAGGATGCGCCCCAGGAAATGGTGGACGACATCCGCGAGCAGTACGGCTTTGATCGCCCGGTGCTGGTGCAGTACGGCGACTGGCTGGGGGGTGTGTTCCAGGGTGATTTTGGCAGGAGCTACTTCTGGAAGCAGCAGGTGGCTGAGCTGATCCAGGAACACGCCAAGGTCACCATTGTGCTCGCCCTGTCGGCCCTGATGGTGACAGTTGTGATTGCGTTGCCACTGGGAATCAGTGCTGCCCTTAAACCCAACAGCTGGGTGGATCGCCTCGCTTTGTCGACAGCAGTTTCAGCCCAGGCCGTTCCCAACTTCTGGCTGGGGCTGATGGTCATCATTGTGTTTGCTGTCACTTTCCCGATCTTTCCCGTCTCGGGAGACGCCACCTGGAAACATTACGTGCTGCCCTCATTGGTGCTTGGCGCCAGTTCGGTTCCTGCTGTGATGCGTCTGACCCGGACTGGCCTGCTGGATGTGCTGTCGTCGGATTACATCCGTACGGCCCGCGCCAAGGGATTCATGGGCTACCGGCTGATCCTGCAGCAGGCCATGCGCAACGCGCTGCTGCCCATCGTCAGCGTGTTGGCGGTGCAGCTCGGGAACAAACTGGGCGGCTCGGTGGTGACCGAATCGGTGTTCAGCATGAATGGGCTGGGGCGGCTGGCTGTGGAATCCATTTTCAATTCGGATATCCCCACGGTTCAATCGCTGATCCTGATATTCGTGTTGACCTTTGTACTGCTCACGCTGGCGGCTGATCTGATCAACGCCTGGCTCGACCCTCGGATCCGGATGGGGTGAATGATGACAACAAGACAAGCAACAGGTGATGCGAGTATCGCCTCCGTTGAAACACCGCCTGATTATGATGGTGCCGGTCTGGGGCTGAGCCCCACCATGGCCGCCCTGAAGCGGGCCCGCAAGCATTATGGTCTGAAGATCGGTTTCGGAATTCTGCTGATGATGGCCGTGTTCGCGCTGTTTGCGCCCTGGCTGGCGCCGCACGATCCGTACATGCAGAACCTGTCTCTGCGTATGCTGCCGCCGGTATGGAACGAGGGTGGAAACTGGGAATACCTGCTGGGCACTGACCACCTGGGCCGGGATTACCTGAGCCGCCTTATCCATGGTGCCCGTATTTCCATGACCATTGGCCTGGGGGCCGCTTCGATTGGCGCGGTGATTGGCGTCACCCTGGGGCTTATCGCCGGGTATTTTGGTGGCTGGATCGACCAGGCGGTCAACTTCCTGGTGACCTGCCAACTGGCGGTACCGAGCCTGCTGTTGATCATGGCGCTGGTGTTCGTGATCGGCCAGTCGGTCACCGTGGTGATCTTTGTGATCGGCGCTACCCACTGGGTGTTTTACCTGGTGGTTACCCGCTCCGCGACGCTGCGATTACGGGAACTGGATTTTGTCGCTGCCGCCAACGCCATGGGGTGTAGCAAGTTCCAGATTGCGGTCAACGAAGTGCTGCCCAACCTGGTGAACCAGATCATGGTGATTTTCACCCTGGAAGTGGCGGTGGCCATTCTGAATGAAGCAACGCTTTCCTTCCTGGGGCTGGGCATTCCTTCTCCGCTTCCTTCCTGGGGGTTGATGATTGCCGAAGGTAAAACCGCCATGTTCTTCCAGCCCTGGCTGGTGATCCTGCCCGGTATTGCCCTGTTTATCCTGGTGATTGCCATCAACCTGCTGGGGGATGGGGTCCGCGATGTCACTGTTACCAATCGGAGGAACTGATATGAGCACGGCATCCATTCTGGATATCCAGGATCTGTCCGTCGAGATACCCACCGATTCAGCCACGCTGAAAGCAGTGAGGGGCATCAGCCTGGACCTGAAACGTGGCGAGACCCTGGGTATTGTTGGCGAATCCGGCTCCGGTAAGTCCATGACCGCGTTGGCGATCATGAACCTTTTGCCGCCGTCTGCCCGACGCGCTGCCGCGCGCATCAACTTTGACGGCAATGATCTGGCCCATTCCGGCGAGCGGGAGCTGGCCATGAAGGTGCGTGGGCAGCGCATCGGCATGATTTTCCAGGAACCGATGACCAGCCTGAACCCGGTGTACTCCATCGGCCGCCAACTGACCGAAACCATGACGTTGCACCGCAAGGTGTCCAGGGCCGAGGCTGAGAAACGGGCGATCTACCTGCTGGAAAAGGTCGGCCTGCCCGATCCGGCCAGCCGGCTGAGGCAATACCCTCACGAACTCTCGGGTGGCCAGCGCCAGCGGGTGATGATCGCCATGGCCCTGATGAACGAGCCGGAACTGCTGATTGCCGACGAGCCCACCACCGCGTTGGACGTGACGATCCAGGCGCAGATTCTCTACCTGTTGCAGGATCTGCAGAAAGAACTGGGCATGTCGATGATCCTGATCACCCATGACCTGGGGGTGGTGTCCCGCTCCGCCGACAGGATTGCAGTGATGTACGCCGGTGACATTGTTGAAACCGGCACTGCTGAAGAGGTGCTCCGGAACCCGCAGCATCCATACACCCAGGGGCTGTTGGAGTGCGTGCCTGGCTATCGCGGGAATGCGGCACATCGCTTGGGGTCGATTCCGGGAATTGTACCCGCCATGACCGGCAACATTGAGGGGTGCGCGTTTGCCTCCCGCTGCCCCCGGGCGGTGGACGCCTGCAAGGCCGAGGTGCCACCAAGGAAGCCGCTTGGGCCGGGGCGAACCTATGTGTGTCACGATCCCGACGCAACGCGGAATCAATCGGCCATCGGCCCGGATAGCGCGGTAAACGAAGCGCGGGTGGAACTGCCGGAAAACCGGGGAGAAAAGGTCCTGACGGTGGATGGTATCAGTTGCACCTTCTCTGTACGCCGTGGTTTGTTTGGGAAGCGTAAGCCCCTGAAGGCGCTCGACAATGTCAGCCTTGATATCCGCAAAGGCGAGGTGTTGGCGTTGGTGGGGGAATCCGGGTGTGGCAAGACTACCCTGTCGCGAACCATTATGGGGCTGCAAAAGCCCGATTGCGGTTCCGTGAGCCTGGGCACGCACGAGATAAGCACCCTGCCTGCCAGGCAGCGTGCACGGATGATCCAACCGATCTTTCAGGACCCGTATTCGTCGCTTAATCCCCGCAAGACCATTGGCGACATCATCGGGCGGCCTCTGGTGGTTAACCATATTGGCACCAGGCAGGAGCGGCTTGCCAGGGTGCACAAAATGATGGAGCACGTGGGCCTGCCCCGGCGAGTATTCAATAGTTACCCGGACCAGCTGTCCGGTGGCCAGCGCCAGCGTGCCGCCATCGGCCGTGCCTTGGTCATGGACCCTGAAATCGTAATCTGTGACGAGCCCACCTCGGCGCTGGATGTGTCGGTGCAGGCCCAGATCCTGAACCTGTTACTGGACCTTCGGGATGAGCTGGACCTGACTTACCTGTTCGTTACCCATGATCTGTCTGTTGTGCAGCACATGGCTGATCGGGTAGCAGTGATGTACCTGGGAGAAATCGTGGAATGCGGCGACAGGGAACGAGTGCTGTCCCATCCGAGGCATCCCTACACCAGCGCGTTGTTGAATTCCGCGCTGAGCATTTCGCCGGATCTCAGCGTGCCGGCTCCCGGTTTGTCTGGCGAGTTTCCCAACCCGATGAACCGTCCCTCTGGTTGCTCTTTCCATCCCCGTTGCCCCAATGCGGAACAGCAGTGCAGGGAAGAGGCACCGATGCCGGAAGTGATCGACACGACCTTTGTGAAATGCTGGAAAGCCAGGACTTTCCGTCATGAACCACACCTCCAATGAACAACAACGATGAAGGAACCTGCGCCATGAAGACGATCACCATTTTTCTAGTCGCGCTCTTGTCACTTCTGACTGGCTGTCAGACAACGACATCTGCCCCTGTGGCCTACTCTGAGGACTCCGAGTCTGACATTTCTGACCCTGAAACCTTCAAGCGCTATGGCTCGATTGTGGTTGCGGCCGGTACACCGGAAAAACCTGTGGACATGCGGCTGTGGTACGCCCGCCCCGATAAACTGGAAGCCGGCACCCCCGTAGTGATGGTGATGCATGGTGGGCGCCGCGATGCCGATGTGTACCGCGACTATTGGGGGGCCTATGCCAACGAATACGATGTCCTGATCGTGGCCCCCGAAATCTCCAGGGAGGATTTTCCGACGGGGTGGGGCTACCAGACCGGCAACTGGGTGACACCGGACTCGTCCTCCGTGGACGAAACCAAGGGGCAGCGCAATCCACCGGAGCAGTCCTCCTTTGCCGCCCTGGAGCGGGCGTTCGACAAGCTGCGGGATGCCTTTGCTCTTGAGGCCACCGAGTACGATATATGGGGCCACGGTAGCGGCGCCCAGTTCGTCACCCGCATGGTGATGCTGTATCCGCAGGCGCGGATTGGTACTGCCGTGGCCGCCAACTCCGGTACCTATACCTTCCCGGACTGGACCCTGCCGTTGCGCTACGGCCTCAAGAATTCCGGCGTTGAGGAAGAGGACCTCAAGCCTGCCTACGCCCACGACCTTGTGGTCATGCTTGGCACTGCCGACAACGATACGTCCCACCGCCTGCTCAGCCAACTGGATATCGCCAAAGCCCAGGGTGCCCACCGGTTGGAGAAGGGCAAGAACTTCTATGCGGTGAACAAGGCCAAGGCCCAGGAGCTGGGTGCCGAGTTCAACTGGACACTGGAAACCGTCTACGGCATCGGCCACAGCGGCCAGAAGATGGCCGTGGCTGGCGCCCGATATCTGCTGGCGGGTGAGCGGGAGCGGGCACTGTTCCAGCAGGGTGACGATGCCGACCGCACAGACAACAGTGGTTCAGGGGAAAAGAACGAGTTACTCCAGGGCTCCGGTGCGGAAGACGACCCGTTTGCAGACATGGACTGATTGATCCAGAACACGGCACACAGAGTGAGTTCCCACATGAACGATGCATGCAGTACACAAGGCGCGGCTCCGCGATTCGGGGTCAATCTGGACCACGGTTGGGTCAGTTTTCTGGAAAACGGCAACGGGGAACCGGTGCTCTTCCTGCATGGCCTGAACGGCAACGCCTCCAGTTGGCAGGACCAGCTCAGTGAGCTTGCCCGGGGTATGCAAATGGTTGCCTGGGATGCCCCGGGCTACGGTAAGTCGGACGCAGCGGGCAATACCGTTGAAGCCCTTGCCCGGGTGGCGATTGCGTTTGCCAGACGGCTATGGTCCGGGCCCATCAACGTGGTTGGCCATTCCATGGGTGGATTGGTGGCCATGAAGGTGGCAGTGCTTGAGCCGCAACTGGTCAAGCGCCTGGTGCTGTCCTGTACCCACCCCGGCCATGGCCTGGGCCAGAGCGGCGGTGCCAACGAACGCTATCGCCGACGCCTGGAAGAACTCCGGGATCTTCCTCCGGAGGTCTACGGCGAGCGACGGGCAACCGGCATGTTACCGGAGGGTACCGAAGAGCACATATTCCGGAAAGTGGCGCGGATTGCCGCCGAATCCCGTTCGGAGGGCGTCGCCAACGCCGCCTGGGCAATACAGACCGAAGACCTGCAGCCGGAGCTGCCAGGGATCCAGGCGCCCACGCTGGTTATCACCTGCGATGAGGACAGGGTTGCTCCGCTGTACAAAGCACAACCGTTGCTGGACCGCATACCGGATGTTCGCCATGTGGAACTGACGGGCCTGGGGCACGCGCCTTACATGGAGGACGCGCAACGGTTTAACACGGTTATATCGGAGTTTCTGTTAGAGGAGTAGTTGGCCTGCGGAGCACTACTTCAACGCCTCTATTGCCTTACTGTCAGTTGCAAAAATGTTCTCCTCTTTGATGAGTTGGCCCAGCCCCGTCCTTGAAAGGGCCTCCCTCAATGGGAGCTTGGGGCCGGACAGGTAGAGAGTAATTCCTCTTGTATCCAGAAAGGACCAGATATCCTGCAGCGTATCCAGGCCGGTAGAGTCGACCTGATTCAGTGACGATGCAGAAATCAATACCGCCCGTACGTTCGGGTCGGCATCCACTTTTTTGCGAATAGAACGCTCCAGCATAGGCGCTGTCAGGTAGGTCAGGGATGCGTCCATGCGCAGACCGAGAATCCCCTCGGCAATGGGCGGCAGTTGGTAAAGGTTTCTGTCACGGAACCCACCCGTCTCGTGGACGCCCAGCTCAATGATTCGTGGCATGGCGTGGTGATACAGAAAGACGAGCAGGGAGGCCGCCATCCCCGCCAGTATTCCCCAGTGAAGGTTTGGCACGGTAAGTAGTGTCACAACCAGGGTGATGACGGCTACAGTGCCATCCTTGGGGTTTTCGCGGCATAACCTGATCAGGGATCGGACATCAATCAGCCGGGTGACTGGCACGATGATGATCGCGGCGAGGATCGCGGTTGGCAGGTGATACAGGACTTCTGTAAAGCCGAAAAGGGAGATCAGCACAATCAGCGAGGCAATCAGGGAAGATCGCGCGGTTTTTGCGCCACTGTAGGCATTCAGCGCCGTGCGGGAGAAGGAGCCGCTGACGGGGAAGGCGCCGCTGAAGCCGCTGACCATTTTTGCCATACCTTGACCGATTAGCTCCTGATTCCTGTCCCAGGGCTCTCCGGTCAATCGCGACATGGTGCGACAGCTCGACATTGCTTCTGTAAAGCTGATCAGGGCGATGATAGCCGCGGGCAGGAGGAGGGCCAGGTGCTGATCGATGGAAAGCGTCAAAGGCAGCGAAAGCTCGGGGAGGCCGCTACCGATAGGCCCAATGACGGAACCACCGAGGTCGCCGAATCCCAGCAGGTAACTGCTGGCAATTCCAATCAATGTCACGACCATCACAGCCGGCAGGCGCGCGGAGAATTTGCCGAGTACGAGCAAGGCCACAACGCCACCAAGCCCGAATCCGGCGGTTACCATCAGCCGGAAGGAGCCTTGTTGCCATTCATGCCGGATTGTGGACAGCCAGCTTTCTTCGGTGCCCGTACCGAAGCCCAGCAAGGAGGGCAACTGCGAAGCAATTATAATGACCGCTGCCGCGTTCACAAAACCCTGAACAACGGCATTGGATATGAGGTTGGCGAGAATGCCCATACGGAATGCGCCCATGACGAGCTGTATGAGACCGGAATAGAGTGCGAGCCATATCGCCATGGCGACCCATTCCGGTGATCCGGCCTCGGCCAGGGGCTGCAGTGCGGCGAAGGTCAATAGGCTGGTCAACGCCACAGGCCCTACCGCGAGCAACGACGATGAGCCGAAGAGGGCCCCGACGATGCCCGGCAACAGGGCCGCGTAGAGCCCGGTGACGGGGGGCATTCCCGCGAGTTGGGCATAGGCCAGGGCCTGGGGAATCAGCACCAACCCAACCGTTATGCCGGCAATAGCATCCGCTCGGGTCTGCTCTCCCGTGGGCCTGCCCCATTTCAGGAAGGGAAAGAGTCTGGAGATCATTCTGCTTAGGGACACTGGCATACCAGCTCCGATTGGCAACGGGTAACTGTCAGGCGCGTATCCGTCGGAGCTCTCCGTTAAGGGCTTTGATAATCGTGTAGCACATTATCAGCATTACAATGGAGAATGGAATTGCCGTGGCCGTCACTCCGGCCTGGAGAGCCGACAGTCCGCCACCGAGGAGCAGCACGATCGCAATCAATCCTTCCACCGTTGCCCAGAACATGCGTTGGGGCCGGGGGGCATCCACCTTGCCGCCAGCCGTGATGGTATCGATTACCAGGGAGAAGGATTCT
>CAZFPG010000019.1:0-18554 GCA_964521055.1 uncultured Marinobacter sp. | reverse complement strand
TCTCCGGAGCCCAGACTGACAAATACCAGCACGATGGCGGCGGAGCTACCAAGGAACGTGTTTCCGAAGCGTTCAAGATCATCCTGTCTGACTCCAACGTCAAGGCGGTTCTGGTCAACATCTTTGGTGGCATCGTTCGCTGCGACATGATCGCAGAGGGCATCATCGGTGCCGTCAAGGAAGTGGGCGTTAAGGTTCCCGTGGTTGTTCGCCTTGAAGGCAATAACGCCGAAACCGGCACCAAGGTGCTCGCCGACAGCGGCCTGAACATCATTGCCGCCACCAGTCTGTCCGATGCGGCAGAGCAAGTCGTCAAAGCCGCGGGGGGTAAATAATGAGCATCCTGATCAACAAAGACACCAAAGTTATCTGCCAGGGCTTTACCGGCGCACAGGGTACCTTCCACTCTGAGCAGGCCATTGAGTACGCCACCAAAATGGTTGGCGGCGTCAGCCCCGGCAAGGGTGGCACCGAGCATCTTGGCCTGCCGGTATTCAACACCGTGCGCGAAGCGGTCGAGAAAACTGGAGCGGAAGCCACCGTTATCTACGTACCGGCTCCGTTCTGCAAAGACGCCATCATCGAAGCCGCTGACGCAGGCATCGAGCTGATTGTGTGCATTACCGAGGGTATCCCGACCATCGACATGCTCTATGCAAAAGAGTACGTGGATCGCAAGGGCGTTCGCATGATCGGCCCCAACTGCCCGGGTGTGATCACGCCGGGCGAGAGCAAGATCGGCATCATGCCGGGCCACATCCACAAGCCGGGTAAGGTGGGCATTGTGTCCCGTTCAGGCACCCTGACTTACGAAGCGGTCAAGCAGACCACGGACTTCGGCTACGGCCAGTCCAGCTGTGTTGGTATCGGTGGTGACCCGATCCCGGGCTCCAACTTCATCGATATCCTGCAACTGCTGCAGGACGACCCGCAAACCGAGGCCATCGTGATGATCGGCGAGATCGGCGGTACCGCTGAGGAAGAAGCCGCTGCCTTCATCAAGGAGAATGTCAGCAAGCCGGTGGTAGCCTACATCGCTGGTGTTACTGCGCCTCCGGGTAAGCGTATGGGCCACGCAGGCGCCATCATTTCCGGTGGTAAGGGCACGGCAGACGAGAAGTTTGCGGCCCTGAACGACGCCGGTGTCAAAACCGTGCGTAGCCTGGCCGAAATCGGCAAGGCGCTGAAGGAAGTTACTGGCTGGTAAATCCCCGCCGGTAAATCAAAGCCCCCGGGTCTGCCTTGCGGACTGCCGGGGGCTTTTTGTTTAAGGCGCCAGCGGTGGGTTTTTAAATGGTTCCTTAACGCCGGGTGCACATAAGTCTATAATGCCCGGTCAGCCTCGAATATGATGGCTGTTCCCTATAAACATAAGGAGTTCATGCTTTGAGTTCTGTCGATTCCCAGCAACGGATATTGTCCGGCATGCGTCCCACCGGCAAGTTGCACCTTGGCCATTATCATGGTGTTCTGAAGAACTGGGTCAAACTCCAGCATGAATTCGAGTGCTTCTTCTTCGTCGCGGACTGGCACGCGCTGACCACCAACTACGATGATCCCAGCGGTATCCAGGACAGTGTATGGGATATGGTGATCGACTGGCTGGCAGCCGGTGTCAATCCCGGCTCCTCCACAATGTTTATCCAGTCGAAGGTGCCCGAGCATGCTGAACTGCACCTTCTGCTGTCGATGATTACGCCCCTGGGCTGGCTGGAGCGCATCCCCACGTACAAGGATCAGCAGGAAAAGCTGCGGGAAAAAGACCTGGCCACCTATGGCTTCCTGGGTTACCCGTTGCTGCAAAGCGCGGATATCCTCATGTATCGGGCAGGGCGGGTACCCGTGGGCGCGGACCAGGTATCCCATGTGGAAATCACACGGGAAATTGCCCGTCGCTTCAATCATATCTACGGTCGTGAGCCGGGGTTTGAGGAGCAGGCGGAGGGCGCCATCGTCAAGATGGGCAAGAAGAACGCAAAACTCTACCGCACCCTGAAGAAACGATACCAGGAAGAAGGCGACATGGAGGCGCTGGAGACTGCAAGGGCCCTGCTCAAGGAGCAGCAAAACATCTCCCTCGGAGACCGTGAGCGGCTATACGGCTACATCGAAGGGGGTGGCAAGGTGATTCTTCCCGAGCCACAGCCGTTGTTGACGCCGGAATCGAAAATGCCGGGGCTGGACGGCCAGAAAATGTCCAAGTCCTACAACAACTATATCGGCCTTCGTGAAGAGCCGGACAGCGTTGCCCAGAAGGTTCGCACCATGCAGACCGATCCGCAGCGGGTACGCAGAACGGACCCGGGTGAACCGGAAAAGTGCCCGGTGTGGGGCCTTCATCAGGTTTATTCCGATGCCGACACCCAGGAATGGGTGCAAACCGGCTGCCGCAGTGCCGGCATTGGTTGCCTGGACTGCAAGAAACCGCTGATTGACTCGATTATCGAGGAACAGCGGCCCCTGCACGAACGGGCCCGTGAGTATGAGAATAATCCTGACCTGGTTCACGCCATTATTGAGGAAGGCTGTGAGCATGCCAGGGATGCGGCACGGGATACCCTGGAGGAAGTCCGGGCAGCCATGGGGCTGAGTTACCGCTGAGCCCCGGCAATAACGATTCTGGAGAGACCATGACGGACGATACCGCAGGCAAAGCAGCGGCAGAGGAGGGTGCTGAGGCACCCGTTCCAGTCGCTGAGCAGGCACCGCTCGCCAGGGTCTCCGGTAAGCCGGTGGTGGACCTTCCCCGTGACCTTTACATACCGCCTGATGCCCTGGCGGTATTCCTCGAGGCGTTTGAGGGTCCCCTGGACCTGTTGCTGTACCTGATCCGGCGCCAGAACATGGATATCCTGGACATCGATGTCAGTGAAATCACCAAGCAGTACATGGATTACATCGGCGCGGTGGAGGCCATGCGCTTTGAACTGGCGGCGGAATACCTGGTGATGGCCGCCACCCTGGCGGAAATCAAGTCGCGAATGTTGCTTCCGCGCCAGGAAACCGAGGATGAAGAGGAGATTGATCCCCGGGCGGAACTGATTCGCCGCCTGCAGCAATACGAGCGCTTCAAGCAGGCGGCCGAGGATATTGACCAGATGCCGCGGCTCGAACGGGATAATTTTACAGCCTCCGCCGCGTTGCCGAAGATGCCTTCCAGCCAGCCGCATCCGGATGTGGAGCTGCGGGAGATTCTCCTGGCCCTGCAGGGTGTGCTCAAACGGGCGGACCTGTTTACCAGCCACCATGTGGAACGGGAACGGCTGTCTACCCGTGAGCGCATGTCGGCCATCCTGTCGGTGTTACGGGACGACCAGTTTGTAACGTTTGAAAGCCTGTTCACACCGGAAGAGGGGCGGTTGGGCGTTGTGGTCAGCTTCCTGGCCACCCTTGAGCTGGTTAAGGAGCAGTTGATCGAGGTGGTGCAGGCTGAAGTGCTTGGCCCGATTCATGTCAGGGCCAGAGCGTCCCGCTGATTGGCTGGCTGGCGTCGCACAAACCGATACCTGGTAGTGGAACCATGAACGAAGAAAACCTCAAAAAAATTCAGGCGATCACGGAAGCGGCCCTGCTTGCCGCAGGCAAACCACTGTCCGTGGACCAGTTGCGGGAACTGTTCGAGGAAGACGAACGTCCGGCCCGCCAGATCATGGAACATGTGCTCGTGTTGCTGGAGCAGTGCTGCAAGGGGCGGGGGTTCGAACTTAGAAAGGTGGCCAGCGGTTACCGGCTTCAGGTGCGGGACGAGTACGCGCCGTGGGTTGGGCGCCTGTTCGAGGAGAAGCCCCAGCGGTACTCCCGGGCACTGCTGGAAACCCTGGCTCTGGTCGCATATCGCCAGCCCATCACCCGGGGTGAAATAGAGGATATCCGGGGTGTTACCGTCAGCAGCAACATCGTTCGCACCCTGCTTGAGCGGGAATGGGTTCGGGTTGTGGGGCATCGTGATGTACCCGGCCGACCGGCGATGTATGCCACCACGAAACAGTTCCTGGATTACTTCAATCTGGAGGGGCTGGACCAGTTGCCTCCACTTTCCGAAATCCGGGACCTGGAAGAGATCGGGCGGGAAATCGAAAAGAACATGCAGGCGGAGATTGAATTCGAATCTCCTGCCAGAGACGCTGGCGACAACGACGGGGAAACCGCCCCGGAGTCCTCGCCAGGGCAGACACTTCACTGATGCCGCCGGCATCAGCTAATCGTTAAGGACAGATTCATGGCGGCAGATCGCCCCCGTAAACCGGAAAGTAAAAAGCCGGACGAAAACACGGCTTCCGGCCCGGAACGCATTCAGAAGTTGCTGGCCAGAGCCGGAGTCGGGTCGCGCCGGGAAGTGGAAGGCTGGATTGAGGCCGGGCGTCTGGTTATTAATGGCCAGCCCGTCGCGCCAGGGCAGAAAGCATCTGTCAGTGATCGTATTGAGCTGGACGGTAAGCGCCTCGATATCACCGCTGGCGCGGAAGTGCTCCGGCGTGTGCTGATCTACAACAAGCCGGAAGGAGAAGTGACCACCCGTCGGGATCCGGAAGGGCGACCGACCGTGTTCGACAGTCTCCCGCGGCTTAAGGATCACCGCTGGATTGCCATCGGCCGGCTGGATATCAATACAACCGGTCTTGTGCTGTTCACCACTGACGGTGAGCTCGCCAACAGGCTGATGCATCCGTCCCGACAGATTGACCGTGAGTACGCCGTGAGGGTGTTTGGCGAAGTGGACGAAGCCATGATCAAACGGCTTTCAGAGGGCGTGCTGCTGGACGATGGCATGGCGAAGTTTTCGGATATCACCGAAGCCGGCGGCAAGGGAATCAACCAGTGGTTCCATGTCACCTTACTGGAAGGGCGCAACCGGGAGGTTCGACGGCTGTGGGAATCCCAGGGTGTCCGTGTCAGCCGTCTGAAGCGTGTGCGTTACGGGCCGGTTTTCCTGCCCAGCCGACTGACTGTTGGCAAGTGGGAAGAGCTGGATCAGAAAGCGGTGGATTCGCTCAGCAAAGCCGTGGACCTCAAGCCGGTCGACATCCCGGCGAAAACCCCGACCGAGCAGAAGGTGCATGACCGCCAGCGCCGCAAGCAGCCAGGCTCGGCACCCCGAAAATCCGGTAATCCGCGTTGGCAGGTGGATGGTTCGGGGCCGGACCAGAAGCCGGCCCGAAAGCCTGTGCGTAAATCCCCGAAACGATAATCAGTTTCCGATAGCGGCAAAGACCCGGGTGCAGTTGCGGCCGTGGTCTTTCGCCCGGTACAGGGCCTCGTCGGCACGGGCCAGCCACTGATCAGCGGTTTCATCAGGGAGGCGCTGGGCCACACCGCAACTGGTGGTTACCGACACATCGGTGTCGCCACAGTTCACGGAAATGGTCCCGATGTACTCGCGAATGCGGTCGGCGACGGCCCGGGCATGGAGTTCATCGGTGTGTGGCAGCAGAATGGCGAATTCCTCACCACCAAAGCGGTAAACGCTGTCTGAATTCCGCACCGCCTTCTGCAGTTCAACCGCCGCCAGTTTCAGGATGTGATCCCCCACCACGTGGCCGTATTGGTCATTCACTGCCTTGAAGTGGTCAAGGTCACACAGAATCAGTGCGTAGTCCTCGCCATGCCGATCGCCCAGTCCGCATGCCCTGGCCAGTACTTCGTCCATGGCACGCTTGTTGGGGACGCCGGTCAGGGAGTCTGTCAACGCGGCCTGCTCGATGGCAATGAACCGGCAGGCATTGCGAACCGGGCAGATAGCGGCAGTCAGCATCAGCTCGATACCTTCCAGTTCCTGTTCAGTAAATTTCTGACGGCGACTGAGGGATAGGGTACCGTAAAAGCTTCCCTCCAGATTCAGGCGATAATCACACCGATGGGGGCCACCCATGCCGGTGGCATACACGAACTCGCGGGCCGCGATCTGGTGCCGGTAATTCATGCAGTCAAACGGCACGACGGTACTGATTTCTTCCGCCAGAACCGCCAATTGGGTTTCCAGGTTGAGCGTTGTTGAGAGCCTGCGGGTAAGGCGGGTCAGTACATCCGGGGATTCGCTCCATTCCCGGTGCGCCTGTCTGAGCGCTGCCAGCTTCTGGGGCTGAGGTCCTGACTTGTTGATCGTGGGGATGTTTTTCACTCGACGCGGCCTGTTCAAGGTATTTTCAGCAACGTGTAGCAAATATGCGGCCATATAGTGAATAAACAATAAAAACAGAGAGGTATGGGATGCTTATGATGTGCTTTATAAGACAATAGGAAGTGCGGTGGAGCCCTGTGTCAATAAACCGGCAGTGAATTGCCGGGCCATCCGGATCGTTAAAATGTCGGACAAAGGGATTGGGCTCGTCAGTGCCTGTGGTAAACTTCTGCGCTTATTCTTTGCTGCCAGTAGCGAGTGAGCGACTAACTTTATGAGGTTTCAGGCCCCCGAAAGTCTTTCCGAGCAGATAGCCCAGCATATCGGGCAGCGCGTTGTCACCGGTGATCTCAAACCGGGCGAGCGGATCCAGGAACTCAAGGTAGCCGGAGATCTCAACGTCAGCCGCGGTTCCGTACGGGAAGCCCTGCTGATCCTCCAGCGCCGCCATCTTGTTGAGATCTTTCCCCGCCGGGGCGCGGTGGTGTCCCGACTGACGCCTGAACTGGTGAACAGTCTCTACGATATCTATATCGACCTGCTTTGCATGTTGGGCCGCAAGGTGCTTGAGCGCTGGTCCGGTGAACAGTTGTCGGGGGTCATGGGCCAAGTTCGTGAGTTGCAGGCTGTGATTGATGCGCTCAACTCCTCCGGTGGCGACGCGGCAGAACAGGTGATTGACGCCGGTTTCGGAGTTATGCGTTACGCCTATGGCCTGGTGGAAAACCCGTTCCTGGAAGAAACTCTGGAAAACTTCCGTCCCGCCATCAGCCGCACCTACTTTGTGGCCCTGGAGAACTTCCGGGACGAACTGGAAGAAACCGGCCGTTTTTTCCGGCTGCTGGCCGATGCCGCTGTGCGGGGTGATTCGCCGGGGCTGGAACAGGCCATCTGCGAGTTTGGTGAACACCAGCGCCAACAGGTATTACGTATTCTGCGGGAAGAGGTAGGCACCTGATATGCGCCTGAAATCCATCAAACTGTCCGGTTTCAAGTCGTTCGTGGATCCAACCACCGTGCCATTTCCCTCCAATATGACAGCGGTGGTGGGCCCCAACGGCTGTGGCAAGTCCAACATCATCGATGCCGTGCGCTGGGTCATGGGGGAAAGCTCCGCAAAGTACCTCCGCGGCGAATCCATGTCGGACGTTATTTTCAATGGTTCCAGTGCCCGCAAGCCGGTTGGCCAGGCATCCATCGAGCTGGTTTTCGATAACAGTGACGGCTCCGCCCCCGGCGAGTTCGTGCGCTTCAACGAGATTTCCGTCCGCCGGCGGGTTTCCCGGGAAGGGCAGTCGGAATACTTCCTCAATGGCTCCAAATGCCGGCGGCGGGATATCACCGATCTTTTCCTGGGCACCGGCCTTGGTCCCCGCAGCTACGCCATCATCGAGCAGGGCATGATTTCCAGGCTGATTGAAGCCAAGCCAGAAGAACTGCGGGTGTATATCGAGGAAGCCGCCGGCATCTCCAAGTACAAGGAGCGCCGCAAGGAAACCGAAAGCCGCATTCGGCGGACCCAGGAAAACCTGGAGCGCCTGACGGATCTTCGGGAAGAGCTGGGGCGGCAGCTGCAGCACCTTGAACGGCAGGCCCAGGCGGCGGAAAAGTACAAGGCCTACAAGCAGGAAGAGCGCCAGAAGAAGGCCGAACTGACAGTGCTGCGGTGGCAGTCCCTGGACAAGGACCTGCAGACCTGGCGCTCCCGTATCCGGGATACCGAACTGGAACTGGAGAAACAGCTGTCCGAACGCGTCAGCCTGGAAACCTCCCTGGAATCCCTGCGGGAAAGCCACCAGGAACGTAACGAACACTTCAACCGGGCCCAGGCCCGGTATTACGAGGCCGGGGCCGATATTGCCCGTATCGAGCAGAGCCTTGAACACCAGCGTGAACGCAGCCGCCAGACCGCCGCGGAACTGGACCAGGCCATGTCAAACCAGCGTGAGCTGGCGCGGGAGCTGGACCAGGATCAGGACAAGCTGTCCACTATCCAGGAAGAGCTGGACATGCTGGAACCGGAACAGGAGGCCCTGGCGCTGAAATCCGAGGAGTCCGGGGAGAAGCTCCAGAGCGCCGAAGACGCCATGAGCGAATGGCAGCACAACTGGGAGGATTTCAGTGCCCGTTCGGCCGATGCCCGCCGACAGGCGGAACTGGCCCAGTCCCGCATCCGCTCCCTGGAAAACGCCATCGAGCAACTCCGCACCCGCCAGCAACGGCTGCAGGAAGAACAGGAGCTGCTTGAAGGTCAGCTGGACCGCGCGGAACTGGACGACTGTCTGGCGCAACAGGAAACCCTGGAGCTGCAGCGGGAAGAAGCCTCGGAACGGATCAATCTGGTCCAGGATGAGCTCCAGGAGGCACGCCATCAGCAGCGGGATGCCGAACAGGCAGCTACCGATGCCCGTCAGCAGGTCCAGAGCCTGAGGGCATCCCTGGAATCACAGCAGGCGTTGCTGGATGAACAGATGGGCGGCCAGGACGATACCCTCCAGGCCTGGTTGAATGACCGTGGCCTGAGCAACAGCCCGCGACTGGCAAAGCAGCTCCGCATCGAGGATGGCTGGGAATTCGCGGTGGAGCAGGTAATCGGGCGCTTCACCCAGGGGCTCAGTGTGCCCGGGCTGGGCTCGGTACAAGCCGAGATGGAAGGCGCGCCCCGTGGTCTGGCGCTGGTAAACAGTGATCCCGGAAACAGTGCTGGATCAGGGGGGCTTGCGGGCAAAGTCGCCGGTGCCGGCGGGATGGCGTCCGTGCTTTCGCTGGTGGATACGGCGGAGTCCATGGAAGAGGCCCTTGGGCGACAAAGCTCTCTGGCGCCGGGTAAAAGTATCATTACCCGTGAAGGTGCCTGGTTGTCAGCGGACTGGATACTGATGCCGGATTCGGACGCTGCACAGGTCGGCGTGATTGAACGCCAGAAGAAAGTCACTGCACTGGCGGAGGAACTGGAGCGGGCAGAGGCCGCTCTGGAATCCGCCACGGATAACCTGGACCGCCTGCTGGGGCAGTCGGAACGGGCCGAGGCCGCGCGGGACGAAGCCCAGGCACGGCTGGCGGATGCCGACCGGGAACTGGCCACACTGTCATCGAAAATCAGTGGCCTGAAAGCCCGTGCAGAACAGATTGATGCCCGGCTGCAGCGCATCCGCGACGATCTCGCGGATGTGTCCACCAGCCTTGAAGAACAGCAGGAACAGCTGCAGGAAACCCGGGAGGAATGGCAACAGGCTCTCGCCTCCACGGAAGACAGTGATGAGGAAAAAGAGCGACTGCTCGAGCGTCGTGATGTGTTGCGTGAGAATCTCGACGGCCTGCGCCAGGAAGCAAGGCACGACCGCGACCACGCCCACCAGCTGCAACTCCAGCTGCAGTCCCTGAACAGCCAGCGGGACGGCCTGCGCCAGACCATCGAGCGTATGCAGTTACAGAAGGAACGCCTGGATGAGCGCCTGGATATCCTTCGCGAAAGCCGCGAGAGCGCGGAAGAACCCATCGAAGATCTGCAGATGCAACTGGAAGGTCTGCTGGACCGTCGCCTCGCCGAGGAAGAAAAGCTGGGCGCGGCCCGGGATGCCCTGGAAGAAATTGATCAGGACGTGCGTGAGAGGGAGCAGCGGCGCAGCCGCATAGAACACACCATCCAGGACGTCAGGGCCGCCCTTGAGAAGCTGAAGATGGAATCACAGGCGCTGGAAATCCGCGCTGGCAACCATCTTGAACAGCTGGAAGAGCTGGATGTCCGCCTGCAGGAAGTGCTCTCGACATTGCCGGAAGATGCCAGCGAGAAGGCATGGGCCGAGGAGCTGGAGAAACTTGGCTCAAGGATCCAGCGCCTGGGTGCCATCAACCTGGCCGCCATCGAGGAGTACCAGGTTCAGAGTGAGCGCAAGACCTACCTGGACAGCCAGCATGAAGACCTGGTGGAGGCCCTGGAGACCCTGGACACCGCCATCCGCAAGATCGACCGGGAAACCCGCCAGCGCTTCAAGGAGACCTTCGATCAGGTTAACAGTGGCCTGCAGGCCCTGTTCCCGAAGGTATTCGGCGGCGGTAACGCCTACCTGGAACTGACCGGTGAAGACCTTCTGGAAACGGGGGTGGCGATCATGGCCCGGCCTCCCGGCAAGAAGAACAGCACCATCCACTTGCTGTCCGGCGGCGAAAAGGCGCTGACTGCCATTGCGCTGGTGTTCTCGATCTTTCAGCTCAATCCAGCCCCGTTCTGTATGCTGGATGAGGTGGACGCACCGCTGGATGATGCCAACGTGGGCCGTTACGCCAACATGGTCAAGGAAATGTCGAAACAGGTGCAGTTTATCTACATCACCCATAACAAGATCGCCATGGAAATGGCGGACCAGTTAATGGGTGTTACCATGCATGAGCCGGGTTGTTCGCGGCTGGTATCGGTTGATGTGGACGAGGCAGCGGCGCTTGCGGAAGCCTGATGCCGTGCCTGCCGGTCAACGTTCGTGCAAAAATGACAAAAACGCCATCTGGCCTGTGTTTGCGTTGTATTCATTACAGGCTTTTCTTAGAGTAACAACGATATCTGATCTGCAAACAGGACAGCACCACTATGTCTCTTAGGGAATGGTTAATCGCCATCGGTACCCTGGTTATTCTCGGTATTGTTATTGATGGTTTGCGCCGCATGAGGCGCGCCCGCAAGGAATCCATCGCAATATCCTCCGGTATGGGGGCGGATGACCTTGACGATTCCCCGCTGGACAAGGACTACAACCCCGAGCTTCCCAATGGCGGGGCGCGAACCATTTCCCGGGATACGCTCGAGGAGCGTGGTTACGTCAAGCCTGAGAAGAATCGCCTTGCAAGGCCTGAACCGAGACCCACCCGCCCAGTCGTCAAAAGCACCCGCAACGTAGAGCCCGAACAGCCCGAACCTGCGGAAACGCCTGAGGATCTTGCCGCCAGCGAAACTGAAGATGACATCTCCTATGACTCCGATACCGGATGGGGTGCAGTGGACCATGAACCGGAACTGCCCGCCGAAGATGACGGCATAGTTGGAGAGCCCAGGATTGTAGGCGGCGCGAAACAGGAAGAACCCGGGGCCAAAGAGCGGGACGAAGCCGCACCGCCCACCGTAACCACGGAGGTGGAAGAGGATACCGCCCGGCGGGACACTGCCGTCCGCAACTCCGGCCAGCCGCTGGCTGGCGCCAACCGTCCGGAAGCCCGTGAAGTGGTGGTGATCAACGTGCTGGCAAAAACGGATGAGAACTTCTCCGGGCCAAAGTTGAAAGCGTTGTTTGAGGCCTGTGGCCTTGAACATGGTGACATGGACATCTATCACCGTCACGAGCAGGCGGACACCACCAGCCCTGTGCAGTTCAGTGTTGCCAGTGCGGTGGAGCCGGGCACCTTCAAGCCCGAAGACATGCCAGGGCTATCCACACCTGGTATCAGCTTCTTCATGAGCATGCCCGGGCCAACCAATTCCATGCAGGCGTTCGAGTTCATGCTGGAGACAGCCCAGTGCGTGGTGCGCAACCTCGGTGGTGAGCTGAAGGACGAACGGCGCAGCGTGATGACTCCGCAGACCATTGAACACTGTCGCCAGCGCATCCGTGAATTTGAACGCAAGCAACGATCTCCCCGAAAATGACCAAAGCCACTCCCGAGGTTATCAGCCGGGCCGGAGAACTCCGGGACATCCTCACCGAGCATAATTACCAGTATTATGTTCTGGATGATCCCCGCGTGCCGGATGCGGAATATGACCGGCTGTTCCGCGAATTGCAGGAGCTGGAAGCAGAATATCCCGAACTGGTGACCCCGGATTCGCCCACTCGGCGAGTTGGAGGCCAGGCTGAGACCACTTTTGAGGAAGTGGTTCACCGTATCCCGATGCTGTCCCTCGATAACGCATTCAGCGAAGAGGAGCTGAGGGACTTCGACCGCCGTGTCAAAGACCGCCTGAAATCCACCGACGACATCGAATATGTCTGCGAGCCCAAGCTGGACGGCCTGGCGGTCAGCCTGCACTACGAATCCGGGATCCTCACCCGTGCCGCCACCCGGGGCGATGGCTACACCGGAGAAGACATTACCGAGAACATCCGGACCATTCCCTCGGTACCCTTGAAGCTTCGCGGCAAGTCGGTGCCCGAGCTTGTGGAAGTGCGCGGAGAGGTCTACATGCCCCTTGCGGGGTTTGAAACCCTGAACAAACGGCTTGCGGACCGCGGCGAAAAAAACTTCGTGAACCCCCGCAATGCCGCGGCCGGCAGCCTGCGCCAGAAAAAGCCCTCGGTGACGGCACGCCGCCCACTGGAAATGTGCGCCTACAGCGTAGCGCTGGAGGATGAGAGCCTTTTGCCGCCAACACACTGGGAAGCTCTGCAGCAGGTAAAAGGCTGGGGGTTTCGCATAAACCCGGAGATGCGCAAGGCCACCGGGGTGGAAGCCTGCCTGAAAGCCTATGACGATCTGATGGGCAAGCGTGCCAGCCTGCCGTACGAGATCGACGGCATTGTTTTCAAGGTAAACAGTCTGGCATTTCAGCGGGAGCTGGGCTTCGTATCCCGGGCGCCGCGCTGGGCCATCGCCCACAAGTTTCCGGCCCAGGAAGAGCTCACTGTCATTGAAGACGTGGAATTCCAGGTGGGGCGAACCGGTGCCATCACCCCGGTTGCCCGCCTTAAACCGGTGTTTGTGGGTGGCGTTACGGTCAGCAACGCCACGCTTCACAATATGGATGAGATCCGCCGTCTGGATGCCCACATTGGCGATACCGTGTTTGTTCGCCGGGCCGGTGATGTGATTCCCCAGGTCGTGAAGGTGGTAACCGAAAAGCGCCCGGACAATGCCTGGGTTGTGGAGCTGCCGCAATCCTGTCCGGTGTGCCAGTCCGATGTTGTGCAGATAGAAGGCGAAGTAGTGGCCCGCTGTTCCGGCGGGCTGTTCTGTCCGGCCCAGCGCAAGGAAGCCATTCGCCACTACGCATCGCGCAAGGCACTGGATATTGAGGGGCTGGGCGACAAATGGATCGACATTCTGGTTGACAGGGAACTGGTCAATACCGTGGCCGATCTCTATCTGCTGAAAAAATCCGACCTCACGGGCCTGGAGCGGATGGGAGAGAAGTCGGCCGCCAACCTGATCAGTGCCATTGATCGTTCACGACATCCGGTGCTGTGGAAATTCGTCTATGCCCTGGGCATTCGTGAGGTAGGTGAGGCTACCGCCAAGGCGCTGGCCAGCCATTTCGGTACCCTTGAAGCGATCAGTGAAGCCGATGAGGAGGCCCTGCAGTCGGTTCCCGACGTCGGGCCCATCGTCGCAGGCCATATTCGCAGCTTCTTTGACCAGCCCCATAACCAGGAAACCATCCAGGCACTTCGTGACGCCGGTGTGCAGTGGCAGAGTGAGGAAATAACCGCTGCAGAAAAACCCCTGAAAGGGGAAACCTGGGTGCTGACCGGCAGTCTGTCGGGAATGACCCGGGATGAGGCCAAGGCCAGGCTGGAGTCGCTGGGTGCCAAAGTGGCAGGGAGTGTTTCCGGTAAAACCGCCTGTGTTGTCGCTGGTGAAGCAGCAGGGTCCAAGCTCACCAAGGCAGAAAGCCTCGGCGTGCCAGTGATGGATGAGCAGGCCTTCACTGATTTCCTGGCAGGCCATGGCATTGAAAGCTGAAACCGCGGCTGTGGCCGCGGTCTGAATCTGAGAACTCGCGCAGATCCCGCCTCCGTGAAATTGATTACCATGAGATTGTTCTGTAACGGTGTGTAAAGCACCCATAAAAACAATGCTCTGAAACGGACTTTTTCATGCGCGCCGATTCGTTACCCCGTTTTTCTCCCCGGGCAGGGTATCTCGCCCTGTTATCCCTGTTGATTGTCGCCGCTGGCGGTTGTAAGACTGAACAGAATGCGGAAGACCCGACCATACTCGGTGTGCCACCGGTGGATGCCTACCTGGGTGTTGAGTACGCCTACAATTTCGGGGCCTTCGATAGCGATGACATACTCGATTACTCCCTGACCAATGCGCCGTCCTGGCTGGCCCTGGAAGATACCAGCAACAAGGCACGGCAAGGTGTCATCATGCGGGGTGTGCCGGGCCTGACCGGGAGAAACCGGGGCCGCGACGATCTGGGCACTACGGAGAACATCAATCTTGTTGCCAACGACGGCCGTGCCTCGGGTGAGCAGTCCTTTGAAATTGAGGTGCAGGAGAATGTCCTGAGCCTGTTGGTGGAAGACTTCACGGAAGGTGAAGCGACCGAGGTGCCGGAAGAACGGGATAACCGCTGCGAGGCGCCGGAGCTTGAAGAAACCGGCAGCCATACCTATGAGGCGAATCTCTACGGCGATGATGGTGCGGTCACTGGAACTGAACAACGAACCAGGGAAACCTACCCGGTCCTGGTGCGCGTTATACTTGATCAGCCCTCGGTAACCCGTGTGGCAGTGGCGTTCGAGCTGGATTCCAGCTTCAATCCGCAACGCTGTGACGATGGTTTCGATGCACCTCACCAACGCTGTGAAAATGGCGCCGCCAATGATAATGAAGCGATTATCGGCAAGGATATCGTGGGCCTCGGGTCCGGCAGTGAGGCGTCCCTGCCAATACCTTTCTATCTCGAGTACCAGCCCGGAGACGAGGGCTTTCTGTCGAAAGGCGTCATCACCCTGGAGCCCGGCATAACCGAGTGCTACATACGGCTGGAAGTGATAGAAGACACGGAAGCCGAGCCCCTTGAAACGCTGAACATGAAACTGACCGAGGTGCGTTCCGGGCTGGCAGGGCTGGGCAGTTCCAATAGCGGTGTCAGGGAGTTGCTGCGCATCAAGGATAATGAGCCCTCTGTTCGCCTTGAAACCCTGGCCGGTGGCACCCGTGATGCCATTAACGTGGGAGATACTCAGGAGTACCAGGCACTGATCAGCGGCGAGCGCTCAGGCACCTACAGTGTGAAGCTGGGGGAAGATGACGATTCGGACGCCGTGCTCGGTGAAGATTTCTTTGTTGAGGTTCGTAATACCGAGGGCGAATGGGAAGACGGCGACATCCTGGAGTTCAAGGAGGAGACTGACGAAGTCCAGTTCCGTATCAGGGTGCCCGACAGCTATACCAACGGGCAACTGGAAAATGATCGTTTCCTGCTGCTTGGCCTCGACGAGCGTTATCAGTCCGGGCGGGAAGATTTTGCAGCCGCTGCCGATGCTGACAAGTTACGTGTCAACATCAATGAGCTGACGTCGGCTCTTGATGTGGGAACAGAAAACGGATTTGTTCCCACCGACACGGCGATCGGACACAACGGCAGGCTTTTTGTGGCCGGTTACCGGGCTGATGACAACAACCGGCCCTGGGTGCGCATCTACAGTCAGAAAGGCGATCTGGTAGAGCACCAGCTCTCCGCAGCCTCTGTTGCGGCCGCCGCTCCTCCGGTGATTGGTTTCAGGGAGCGGGAAGTGGAAGAGGGCGGGAACGACGTTACGCGCTATGAATTCGCGGTGTCGTTCGGTAGCGACCAGACCACTACCGGTGATCCCGGCGGGAATGGTATCGATGTGCATACCCTGCTGTATTTCTTCGATACCGCCCAGGACCCGGATAGCTATGTGCCGGTCTGGGAAACGGTTGTCGGAACCTCGGGTGATGACATCCCCCGGTGGACGGGTATAGACCCGGACGAGGACCCCGCGGTTGTTGTTAACGCTGGCGAGACTGACGGCCAGTGGCCGGGCGAACCCGCAGCCGGGGGAGTCGACAGCTTCCTCCAGCGTATTGATACCAAAGAAGACGGCAACTCGATTTCTTCGGAACTGGCCTGGACCAGACAGGTGGGATCAGCCGGCCATGATGAGTCAGTCGTCGGAGGCAGCACGGAAACCAGCAGCCCGTTGCTCATAGGAAGTACAGTCGGTGCGGTCAGGGGCGAGCCCCAGAAAGGCGGCGATGATGCTTTCTTCTATGTTGCCCGCGATGAGGACAGTGAAATTGTCGTGAGGCAAAGGGGCACCACGGGCAACGAAACCCTGTCCGATGGTATCTACGGCACCAATAACCTGTGGCTGTTGGGTAACAGTGATGGCGAATACCGGGTGGAATCGGAGGATGGCCGCTCACTGGAGCGGTCCCAGCTCAACAGTCAGGCCGGGTTTGTTCTGTCATACACCGCCGTCGGGGATGTTACCCGTGGCTTTACCTTCAACGACCGGGACGACGCGTCAACGGAAGTGCTGAACGCGGTCGCTACCTATGATGGCGATATCCTGGTTGCAGGAAGCACCAACGGTAATTTTGCGGCCAGTGAAGGCAATAGCCTGGTTCAGCCGATCCTCGCCCGAATATCCCTCAGCGAAGGGAGCAGTGATGAAGAAGAGGACAGCGAGGGGAAGGATGACAGTCGCGAGTGGCGAAAGCAGTTCAATGTCGGCAGTGATAACGCCGAGATTGTTCGCCTGGAAAACTATCGGGATGACGAGATCGTTGCGCTGGTCAGGATAGCCGGCACCACGTCTGACCGTTGGGAAGTACGGCTGTTCACCGGGGAGGGGCGTTCCCTGCACTGAGTCCGGGGTTGCCGCCTAAACGCTACCCTCATGCCTGCCTGCGCTGGCGTACAGCCGGAGATAGTCAGTGCTGGTTACGATGCCGGTCGGATGGCCGCTCTCGTCGATAACCAGTGCGGCGTTGAGCTGGTGCGCCAGCATCAGCCTTGCCAGTTGATGCGCATCTGTTTCCGGCGAGGCCGTCAGAAATGCCGGCAACTCGATGTTTACAAAGCTGGAACCCAGGGCATTGGCGCCGGACTCGTAAAGCCAGGCCAGTAGCCATCTCAGATCCACCAGCCCCGCAACATTGCCTTCAGCAACGATAACGATGTGGTTTATCCCGTTTTCTTCCATGGTATCCAGTGCGTCGGCCACTACTGCCGTCGCTGGCAACGAGAACAGGGCGGGGGTGCAGATCTGTGATACCGGCAGGTACGCCCGCCGCTCCTTTGGTTCTCCAGCCGCTGCTGCACCGTATTCCTCAAGAGCGCGATGCCGGCCAGACCTGGCTGCCTGCTGAAATTCGGCGTCGGTGGTCTCGCTATGGCTGACATCAATTCTATGGGATTCCGTCAGTTCCGTGACGTCGCCCACGCGGCGGCCCCGAAATATCTCCGGAAGGCGGGTGCCGACCGGGCGGCCGGGTTCACTGACATGGATGGACATAGTGGTTTGCTCCGGTAATAACAGGACCTTCTCAGGTTATCGGCCGGAGTTTGGATTCCTTCAGGCGCCAATAGTTTCGGATTGTGGGGTTTCCAGTTTATGGCAACGTCGGGTTGCTACCCGTCTGGCCAGGGAGGCCGGCAGACACTGTGGCTGACCAGTGATACGGTCAGCCAGGTACTCTGCCAGCAGCGGCGCGTAGCTCAGGCCCTTGCTGCCCAGGCCAGTAAACAGGTCGATGCCCTCAAGGGGGTGCCCTGCGGGATCCGTCAGGGGGCCGGCAACTGGCTGGTAATCATGAGTTGTGCAGCGAAACCCTACTTTTCCGTCAAGCAGTGCCGGGTCAATTTGCCCGGCCGGACCGCTGAACACCGCAGGCACCATGGCGGTCAACATCGACAGGTTTTCCCGGTGACTCTCCGTGGTAAGCGCCGGAGCCTGGTCATGGAGGTCGAAGGTGGCGCCGGTCAGCGCTGTGCCATTATGAGCAGGGTTGATATATCCCGGCCCGCAGAGCACAACGGCCGGGTTGTTCAGCGAGGGCGCGGGTAAATGGGACACCTGGCCGCGAATGGTCCTGAAGCGGAATTCATTGCGCAGGGGAATCAGCTCAGGGCTCAGGTGTCCGGCACAGATAATCACCCGATCAGCAACAATATCCTGCTCACCGTTTCCGGCAATGTGCCACTTGCCATTGCAGGGAGTGAGCCGGTGGACATCGAAGCCGAAGCAACGGTGTATCCGTGGGTGGCTGGCCAGCGAGCGGCACAGCTCGCCCGGCTCCAGCCAGCCACTGCCGGGAAACCAGAGGCCTCCGCTTTGGAGGGGGATGCCCGCCAAACGGGAGGCTTCGGTGGCATCTACAGCGCGCAGAACGGTTGTCGGGTAATCACTGCGGGCTGTGAACCGGGCCTGTCGCTCCGCCTCTGTCTCACTGTAGGCCAGCTGTAAAAGTCCGGTAGGATGCCAGTACTGGCCGCCGGACTGGCCATAGTAACGCTGACTGAACAGCAATGAACCCAGGCCAAGCTTCGCCTGGTCATTGAATTCGACGCCGAGTTTCACGTACAGGGCGCCTTGGTAATTGCCGGATGCAGCTGTTCCCGCGTCCGCCGCCTTGTCTATCAGCGTTACTTCCAGCCCGCGCCCGGCAAGGTTGCGGGCAAGCAGGCTTCCGGCAACACCGGCACCAATGATGGCGATGGAACGGGGCGTTGTCCCGCCCTCGTTGGCGC